>CAYUKI010000171.1:719-5334 GCA_964445235.1 uncultured Acidimicrobiia bacterium
CGGATCGTCGGTTATCAGACCGCCAAGGAGATGGTCCTCTCCGGCCGCCACGTCGAGGCCGGTGAAGCCGCCCGTCTTGGCCTCGCCGACAAGGTGGTTCCGGCCGGCGAACTATTGGAGAAAGCGCTCCGCGATGCTGCAGTGTGGGCGCAAGGCCCCACCGAGGCCTACGGCGCGGCCAAACGAGCGCTCAACGACGGATGGGGACGCAGCCTGGCCGGCGGCCTGGACGTAGAGCGAGCGGCCTTCGAAGACTGCTTCTGGAGCGAGGACGCCCGTGAGGGCGTCTCCGCCTTCATCCAAAAGCGCCCCCCCGAATTCCAGGGGCGTTGAGCCACGCAAACCCACCCCCATTGGGGTTGTGGCCCGGCGCCACGACGGGTGTGCACCCACCGATCATCTGTGGGTGGTTGCACCCACCGATCATCTGTGGTTAGAGGCGGCTTAGTCGGCCAGGGCGGCGTCGAGGGTGATCTCCACGTTGCCCTTGAGAGCCTGGGAGACGGGGCAGCCGTCCCTGGCGCGCTCGGCGGCTTGTGCGAACGCCTCACCGCTTGCTCCCGGCACGATTCCCCGAACCGTTATCGCCATCGTGACCAGCTTCCAACCGGCTTCCAGCTTCTCGAAATGGGCGACGGCCTCGGTATCGAGAGCGGTGGGGGGCGTGCCGGCCTTGGCGAGCCCCGACGACAGAGACATCGAATAGCAGCTGGCGTGGGCGGCGGCGATCAGCTCCTCGGGGCTGGTGAGGCCGCCGTGATCCTCGGTGCGAGCGCTCCAGCTCACCGCCACGGGGCCGAAGGCCTCGGAGGCGACGCTGGTCGTGCCCGACCCGGTCAAGAGGTCGCCCTCCCAATGGGTCGAGGCGATGCTCTGTAGCTTCATTAACCTCCTTGGTTCGGGCGCCGCACGCTAGCGCTTTCGACCCTCTTCTTTAACCGGGTCAGGTTGCCACGCCAGAGCGCCCGCAACACCGGCTTCGCCAAATAGGCGCCGATCGGCCCTCCCAACCTCCAGGGGAGTCTCAGGTCCTCGGTCCAGGTGAAGCGGGTTCCCCCTGCGACCGGGGAGATCGCGAACTCACCGATTCCGGTGACGAGGCCGACGTGGCGAACGCCGATTAATGAATTTTCCTCCCACCGCACCACCTCCATGACGTCGCTGGTCCGAAGCGGCCCCAACTTGCTGGCCACTTTCATCCTCGTCCCTACGCCCCGGCGTTGATCGGAGAGCAACTCGATCGATTCGGCATCGGCCATCCATTCGGCGTGGGCGGGGAGGTCGGACGCCTCTCTCCAGACGGCGTCGACCCCGGCAGCTATGTCGACCGAGACGGTGATTCGAGCGATGACCTTGAGGCTAGGCGCACCGACCGAGGTGCCCTATCCGGCGCCTCTCCAAGCCTCACGAATCTTGACCCGCGCTCCGAACCTGAGCAGACCTCCCGCGTACACGCGCGCAGCAAGTCTGATCAGGACCACGATCGACGCCGCCATGACTGCCATCGACAGGATCACCTGCCAGAGTGGGATGGCGTCAAGAGCCAAACGCACCGGCACCACGAATGGCGCTGTGAACGGGATCATGGCGGCGATCACGGCCAGCATTCCCTCGGGTGCGTCCAACACTCGGAAGCTGATGAAGAAACCGGCTACCGCCAGGATGGTCAGCGGTGCTGCGGCATTCTGGGCATCCTCCGATCGCGATACCAAGGC
The DNA here is from genome assembly GCA_964445235.1 of uncultured Acidimicrobiia bacterium. Classification (GTDB taxonomy): domain Bacteria; phylum Actinomycetota; class Acidimicrobiia; order Spongiisociales; family ZC4RG35; genus CAYUKI01. The sequence continues at coordinate 2,435 of CAYUKI010000171.1, forward strand.
TCCGGCCGCCCCGAAGGCGACGGCGTAAATGGCGTAGCCGAACACGAACCAAACCGTCAACCAAACCAGGCTGTCCACGGGCAGGGCGGGTAAATCGATGGCATTGGTCAGGCGGGCGGCGGCGTAGCCGAGACCGATGGTGATGCCGAATTGGGCGAGCCCGAGTAGGCCGAGGCCTATCACCTTTCCGCTCAGCAGATGCCAGGGCTTGAGAGTGGCAAGTAGCACCTCGACGACTCGATTGGTCTTCTCCTCGGTCACTCCCATCAAACACCAGCTTCCGTACGTCAGGATCGCTATGTACATGAGGACGAGTCCGACGTAGGCGATGAATGGCCGGGTGGTATCGCTCGGATCCACTCCCGACAGGGACCGCACCGAAAGGGGGTCGGTGGTGAGAATCTCGATGACATTGGCAGCGGTCTCCTCGCTCGTCTCCGCCAGTTCGGCCAACCTGATCGATCCGGCTGCCCTCTGTAGCAGACCGGCCAGGTCGGAGTCGGAGAAGCCCGAGGTGCCGTCGTCAACCAACGTTGCCCCATCGACCATCAACAACTCGACATCGTTGTCGGCGAGGGCCGCCTCGGCTGCTGCCACATCCGGGAATCGGCTGACCTCGATCGTGGGAGGTTCTTCGTCGGCGTCCGTTTCGGCGGCCGCCAGGGTCCGCGCCACCTCGACGATGGCTTCGTCGCCGACCACACCCAATTTGTACGTGCGAGGACCTCCATCGAGGAGCTGGGGGAGGACGATGATCGCCATCAGCAATAGCAGCGTGACCAAGGCGGACACGAGGAACGCCCGGCTACGGACGCGGTTGAGGATCTCACGGCGAGTCACCAGCCAGAGGGCGCGCCTATTGGTCATGCCACCGCCTGCATGAACAGCTCGGATAGGCTCGGGCTCGTGTAAATGAAGTGGCGGATGGAGCCGGCTCTTTGGGCTTCCGCCATCACCCGGCCGATATCGGTGGCGGCGTCGAGCGTCACGAGCCTGCGGTTCCCAGCTGCTTTCACGGAATGGACACCCGCCAGCGAAGCCACGAAGTCGGGTGCCCCGTTGGCCAGCTCGATCTCGAGCCGACGCACCGGGGCGGCATCCTTCAACTTCCTGACGTTGCCGGCCAGCACCACCCGACCGCGATTGATGATGGCGACGTCCTCGCAGATGTCCTCCACCAAGTCGAGTTGGTGGCTGGAAAAGACCACTGCGGCCCCGCCGGCCGCCCGGCTACGCAGAATCGCCGTCATGGTCTCCACTCCGAGCGGGTCGAGTCCGGAGAACGGTTCGTCGAGGATGAGGAGTTCGGGGTCATGCACCAGAGCCACAGCCAGCTGCACGCGCTGCTGGTTGCCGTGCGAGAGTTTCTCGACTGGATCTCCCGACCGCCCGGCCAGACCCAATACCTCCAGCCAGTGGTCGGCGGACGCCCGGGCGGCAGCTTCGGTCATGCCGTGCAGGGTCCCGAAGTAGGCGAGCTGTTCATCGGCCTTCATCTTCGGGTACAACCCGCGCGACTCCGGCATGTAACCGAAGCGGAGGCGCTCGGGTAGACCGATTTGGCGGTCGTCCCACGTGACGGTTCCGGCGTCCGGAAGCGTTAAACCGAAGACGGCCCGCATGGACGTTGTCTTCCCGGCTCCGTTGGGGCCGAGGAAACCCAACATGGCACCGCGCTCGGCCGTAAACGAACAACCGTCGAGCGCAGTCACCTCGCCGTAGCGTTTGACGAGTCCGTCCAGGCGCAGCATGGCTTTCCTACCCTAACCGGAGTGTCATCGCCCTCCATCGTGGGAGAATGCGTCGTGCTCTACCTTGATCACGCAGCCACGACCCCGATGCGTCCCGGAGTTTGGGAGGCGATGTCGCCTTTCTCAGGTGATGCCTTCGGCAATGCCTCGGGCAGCCACGCCGTGTCCCGGCGGGCCAAGAATGCCTTGGAGGATGCCAGGGAGCTGGCCGCCTCCATCATCGGGGCTCGACCCGGCGAGATCGTTTTCACGGGGGGAGGAACGGAGTCGGACAACCTGGCGGTCAAGGGAGCGGTCCTGGCCAGAACCGGCTCCTCTGGCTGGCCGGGTCCGGGTGGGCCGGAATTCCTCACAGTGGCCACCGAGCACGAGGCGGTGTTGGAATCGGCACGCTTCCTCGCCCGGTTTGGCTTCCCGACGAAACTTGTCGGTGTCGACCGTTTTGGTCGGATCGAACCGGAAGAAGTGGCGGAAGCCATGAGCGACGCGACCGGAGTGGTGTCGGTGATGGCCGCCAACAACGAGACCGGTGCGATGGCACCGCTGGCGAAGATCGCCGCCGCCGTCAAGGACCGCAACCCCGCGGTGTCGTTCCACACCGACGCCGTGCAAGCCTTTGTCTCAGAGCCCGTTGACGTCGACGATCTCGGGGTCGACTTGCTGACCCTGGCCGCCCACAAGTTCGGGGGACCCCAGGGCGTAGGCCTGCTCTACGTCCGGGAGGGAACGAGGCTCGAACCCGTGCTGCACGGCGGAGGCCAGGAGTTGGGTCGCCGGTCGGGTACCCACAACGTCAGCGGCGCCGTGGGTATGGCGACAGCGATGGAGCTCGCCTCCGCGGACCGTCATCGCTTTCACCGCGAGGTTGGAGAGGCGCGCCGGCGTTTCGAAGGCGCCCTCGTCGGTGTAGCCGTGCCCACCGTGCCGGTTGAAGACCGCCTCGTCCAACATTCCCACCTGCGTTTCCCAGGAGTCAGCAACGAGACCCTCCTGATCAAACTCGATGGGCTCGGGCTGGCGGCTTCGACCGCCTCTGCTTGCCAGTCGGGAGCGGCCACCGTTTCCCACGTCCTTACCGCCATGGGCTACACCGACGAGGAAGCGCGTCAATGCTTGCGCTTCAGCTTCGGGTGGACCACCACCGCCGCC
>CAYUKI010000172.1:0-3558 GCA_964445235.1 uncultured Acidimicrobiia bacterium
AACCCTGCCACCCAACCGGCCCCACTGCTTACCACCATTCGACTTTCGTCGATGGTCACGGCCGTGCCGGTTCTTTCGAAGTAGGCGGTCACGAGCGCCACCAGCCGGTCGAGGGCGATCGGAGAGTAAGCCATGGCCGGCACCGTATGCCATACCACCGAGCAGGGGAAGGGGGTTGTCAGCCTTCGACGGGGTTGGCGAATCAGCTCGTGATCAGCGGTTCGCGTCGACGAATGCGGCCAGGTCGGAAAGATGGGCGTCAACGTGGCGGAAGGATCCGGCGGGGCCACCGAGGATGGAGCCGAGCCTTTTCCAGAGAGGTCCACGGGTGCGAGGCGTCGTCGGCTTGTTCCAGTCTTCGACCGGGAACCCGGCGATCTTCGCCAGCAACTCGCGATGCAACCGGTCGGCATCGTCTCGGACCGCTTTCGCCGACCAGGCGCTCTTACGGGCGACCTCGGCCGCATTGACGACGGACAGGCCCTCGACCCGTAGCCGCCCGTCAATGGGCGCCGGTTCGCCGTGCAACCAAGCCGCTAACGCCTCCAACGCATGGCTCTCCCACGAGGCGAGGTGTCCGACCAGATCCTTGGGCGACCACTCACCACGCCCGAGCCCTGGCCGCGTCAGCGCCGCGCTCGGCAATCGGGCCAGCAATTCCTCCACCCGCCGGTGGCCTTCCTCCAATATCGCGGCGGCCTCGTCTTGGGTCACGGAATCACCGCCGCGAACTCAGGACGACCTTGTTCTACGGGACGGCCACCATCGAGTATCGCCACCGTCGGGACGGTAGCCAATTTGGCCAGTCGTTCTCGGAACGTTGGCGATCGGAGGTCGACAGTCGCGTGAGGTAGGTTGCAGGCGACTCAGGAGAGACGTGCACACCAATCCGATCATTGAAATGCTCGGTCGCCGGCTACGACTCGCCGTGATCGGCGGCGGCCCGGGAAGCTTCATCGGTGCGATGCATCGAACTGCGGCCAGGCTCGATGACCGATATGAGTTGGTAGCGGGCGCCCTCAGCTCGGACCCGGATCGCTCACGGTCTGCTGGGATCGGCATCGGCCTCTCCCCAGGCCGCTCGTACGGCAACGCTCTCGAACTGCTCGAGGCCGAGGCCAGCCGGGAGGACGCCGCCGATGTCGTGGCGATCATGACTCCCAACGACAGTCATCACGCCTACTCGAGCATTGCACTCGAGGGCGGGTTTGACGTGATCAGCGACAAGCCGATCACCAACACATTGGCTGAGGCGTTGGATCTTGTCGAAAAGGTCAGGAGGACCGGTCTCGTCTTCTGCCTGACCCACAACTACACCGGTTATCCGATGGTTCGCCAGGCCCGGGCGATGGTCGAGGACGGTCAACTGGGCGAGATTCGATTGGTTCAAGTGGAATATGTACAGGGTGGCAAAGCTGGCGAAGACGACCCGGACCCGGCTTTGAGTTTGCCATGGCGGTACGACCCGGTGCGGGGCGGCCCATCGCTGGTCATGGGCGACATCGGTTCCCATGCCCACAACCTGGTCAGGTTCATCACCGGGATCGAAGTCTCGGAGGTGGCAGCCGAGGTCGGTGCGATAGTCCCCAATCGCCTCGCCCACGATTATGCCGCCGCCATGCTCCGCTTCGACAACGGGGGGCGCGGCGTGTTTTGGGTGACTCAAGCGGCGGCCGGGGTCGAGAACGCCCTGCGTATCCGGGTGTCGGGGACCCTCGGAAGCCTCGAGTGGCAACAGGAACAGCCGACCCTCTTGGTATTCAGACCGCTCGTGGGTCCCGCCCAGATGAGAACACCCAACGGCCCGGGGACCCTGCCGCTGTCGACGAGGGCAACGCGGATCGGGGCTGGTCATCCCGAGGGATTCCACGAGGGTTTCGCCAATCTCTATTCAGATGCAGCCGAGGCCATCGCCGCACGGCGCAGCGCCAACCAGCCGGACCCGCTGGCGCTGCACTTTCCCAATGCCGTGGATGGAGCCATCGGCGTCAAATTCGTCGAGGCCGCCATCGCCTCCAGTGCTGCCGGAGGTCGCTGGACGAGCGCCCTCCTCGACCTCTCCGGGTAGCGACCGTGAGGGGCGGCCCGACTCTCAAACGCTTCAGCCGAGCGGGATCAAATGGACAGGGTTGCCGAGCATGTAGGCCCGCCAGGTGGTGGTGTCGAAGACCGCGCCGGGGTAGTTGTAGTTGACCTTCCACCAGCAGTCGACGCAGCTGTAAATGTCGGGGAGGTTGATCTCCAACTTGATCCAGTCGCCGTCATAGTTCTGGCTGGCAATGCTGCGGTCGGCGTCGAACTGACACGGCGTCTGGGTGCCCCGCGGAATCCAGACGGCGGTGACCTCGGGCCGCTCGTACATGTCACAGCTCGACCACGGGGATCCGTCCGGACCGAGGATCTGCACCACCCCGCCCGGGCTGGCGTCCCCAGGGTCGTACAGTTCGACGACGAAGGTCTTGCCCCGATAGAAGGCTGCCACCTCGGCGAGGTAGAACTGAGTGTTGACTCCCGAGGCGTTGTTGAAGATGGAGATGTCACCCAACCCATACAGCCGAGCCGGGGTCCCGGCCGACTGGACTTTCAGCGAGTAACGGTTGAGTCCGTCGTTGGTCGAGTCGTTACCCGAACTCGGATCGATTACCACCTGCAAGGGATAGATGCCGGGCGCCGGGTTGCCGAGGGCGCACAGCTGGTCCCATGTGTATGGCGTTCCCACCGGGACCTGCGGTTGCGGTGCGTAGGTCACTGAGCAAAGTTGGGTGTTGTCGGAGAGGTCAAGGGGGGTGGGGTCGGGGGCATAGAGGCGGAAATGGGTGGTGGGCCCCAGACATCCACCGCAGCCAACGTCACCGGTCCGGATGGCATCGCCGTTGGGGTTACCGCCGGTGTTGTTGTGGAAGGCCCCGTCGAGAATCCACGTCTGGATGTTGCCGGCACCGGCCGGCACTTCGACGCCGTAGACGTACCCACGTTCGCGCCAACCGGGATTCTGTGAGCACGGCGGACCGTCGCCGTCCCCATCGGCGCAGAAGGCGGAGTAGGCATCGCCTTTCTTGGTGTCGGTGTGGTGGCCGTGGATGTTGGCCCAGAAGTTGTCGAAGTTGCCGGTAGCCGGGTCATTACCGAACTGGTTGCCGGGGCTGCCCAAAGGAAGGGGGGGGATGAATTCGGCGCGGGCTTTCCGGACGATGGTCTGGGACGTGCGACCGAACACCTTCAGGAAGTAGGTGTCGACCGTGTCGGTGATGGTCACCTCCAACTGATGGGGTTCCCCCGGGACGGCGTCCACTTCAACCACAGCACCATCCAGGCCGTCCTCGTAGCCGTTGGCCATCGCCAGTTCCTCTGCTGAACCGGAGGCGAGATCGAAGCGCTGCGGCATGTGAATCACTCCAGCGAGCGCTCCCGCGTCTGCGGCCCGCTGGATCCGGTTGGCGTTGACGTAGAACCAGCCGAGGTCGGTGGCGAACGCCGAGAGTCCGAGCAACAGGAACACTGTCGAGGCGAAAAACGGGAGGATCACTCCGCGATCAGCACCGACCGAGCGTCTGGGCA
>CAYUKI010000172.1:3568-5324 GCA_964445235.1 uncultured Acidimicrobiia bacterium
GCATTGAGCGGTAGCTCATGAGTTGACCGCCGGTTCGAGCCGCATAACAGCATCGTCGTTCCAAATGCCGCTGCCCAGGGGCAACAGCCCGGTGACCCAATCATGCTGAAAGGAGACCCGGACACCGAGGCGATCGAGGCTCGTGACCGAGACACTGCGGCCGGTGGAAACCCATGGACAGCTGTTGGAGCAAGTCCAACCGCCAGCCCCATCTGGGGTGTATTCGTTGAGCAAGTTGGAAGGATCGACGATGGTGCCGTCAGCTGCTGCCTCGAAGATCTCAACCTTGAGCACAATGGAGTTTTCGAGGCCAGCGAGCGCCTGGCCGACCGAGTCGAGGATGGTTGCGTCGGCAGCCGGGTTGTTGCCGGCGGTTGATCCAACCCGCGCGCCTTCGCGGGTGGCATTGGAAACGGCTAGCCAATCAACTATGGCGAAGCCAAGCTCGGCGGCGCCCACCGCGAGGATGAGGAGTATCGGGAAGGCGAGCGCCATCTCGAACGTGGCGGCCCCATTCTCCCCGCGGCGTCCTAGCGCTCGCCTGCTCATGACTCGAACACCTGAGGCTCGATGCGCATCGTGATCTCGGCGTCAAAATCGGAGGTGTCGGCGAAGAAGGCTGTCACCCAGGTGTGGATGTATTCGACACGTACAGTGATGCGGTCGGTATTCGGCAACGCCACGTCTCGGGTCGAAGGCAGCCAGTCGGGTGGTGTGTAAAGAGGCGGACCAACGTCGGGGTCGGGACAGGGAGTCCAATCGCAGGTCGGCCCCGGGGTGTACGAGTAGACGGTGCTGGTCCCGGTGTCGGGGTTGCCGATCTCGACGTTCTTGATGCCGCTCTTGTGGGCGGCGGTCAGGTTCGATCCAATCGCCTCGAGGATGAGGATGTCGGCTCGGGGATCGTCGCCGTAGGTGGCGGCGGCCCGGGCACCTTCCCTGCCCGCGTTGCTGATAGTCAGCCAGTCCTTGAAAGCGAGGCTGAACTCGGCGACGGCCATGATCATGAGGATGGCGATCGGCAAGACGATCGCCGCCTCGACCAGGGTGGCGCCATGATCTTTGTCTAGGCGGATCGCCGGACGGCGGCGAAGGGCTCCGGGCCCCCGCCGGGTGAGGCGGTAAACGACACGTCTGATTCGACTGCTGGATCGAAAACGAGTGGATACCCGGTGGGTTGCCCGCACGTGCCGCCCCTTATTGCCCGCCGGTGTCCCGAGCCCTCAGAGGCTCAGACTCCCACGCACCGCGGCCGTTGTTAGCCCACCGTAGATACCAGGGATGGGCACTCTAAGTCAGCAGTGAGCCGCGTCAATAGGGCGATCTACCCAATGGTCGCCGTGCCGATCGATCGGCGACCAGGCTGCACCTCTCGCGGTAGCGACGGGGCAGCTAGACCGCCAACGTCATGGCTTGGTCGGGCCGGAGCAGGAAGGGAGGAAGGTAGGCCGGGATGTTGGAGAAGGGGAGGACGTCGGGGTGAAGGTCGATGCCGAGAGCATCCTTCATGAAACGGCGACGAGCCTGGATACGGGCCCAGGCCGCCGGGTAGCCCGTAGCGAACGCAGCGCGCAGCGACTGGTCGGCGAGCGCCACCCCATCCTCGATGTTGGTGGTGAAGTAGTCGGTGCCGGTGGCCGGGATGATGTCGACCTGGAGGGCCATACCGGAACGCAGTTCGATGGTGGATCCCGGCGCCACCGGCGAGTTCACCCACTCGTCGAGGTGGATCTGGTGGCCAGGGTTGAGGAAGATG
>CAYUKI010000173.1:0-5321 GCA_964445235.1 uncultured Acidimicrobiia bacterium
ATATCTCAGCCGGGGAAGCCGAAACGGGAAACCGCAACAGCCTCTATAGGTCGTACTTGGCGCGCCAGAAGAGGGGGTTACGGGTCAGCCGGATCGGGCGGCTTTGCGAAGGCTGCGGCTGCCCACGGTCAACCCCTCGGCGATCGCCGACCGACCGAGGTCGACGAGTGCGGTGGCTTGATCGGCAACTTGTCTAACGGCTGGATGGGTCGAAGCCTTGGATGTTGCGCGGCGTATCTGCTCATAACGCTTGCGACCCGCCTTGGTGCCGAGAACGTAGCCGGCGGCCAGACCCACGACCATTCCCGCTCGGAATCTCATGGTCGGAACCGTATCACCTGCCGCCTGCCCCGGCCGGGTGGCGTGGTCGTCGCCGCCTCGTGTCCGGCGGGGGCGCGGCAGGTTCGGGCGGGTCGGGCAGAACCGGCAGTTCGGTCTGGCTGGCCAAGCCTCGCCGGATGATTGCTCGCAACTCCGCATCGACCACGGGGTCGGTCTCCGGGGCGCGGTAGGCGGCCAACCGGCGATCGACCTCGGCCGTGGCCCGCTGAGAGGAGTCCTTCGACCCCTTCCGAATCCATGCCTCGCGGTTGTCGCGGTCGACGACGGGCCCGGTCAGGTACAGCTCTTCCGGCCAGTGCCTGGTGGTGTGGTCTGCCGTGATCAGATGCCCCTCTAGGAGGAGGTGGCGGACCAAGTCGGTCACCGGCAGGTCGGAGGTCGGGGTGATGCTCCTGACGAAGTGGAGGGCCTGCCCGCACATCTCGTCGTCGAAGACCAGCTTGGGGAGGCTGAAGACGAGCAGGTAGTCGAGCATGCCGGGACCAGACACCGAGTTGACCCCGGCCAGAGCGGCCAGCAGGGCGCTCCCGAAGGTCTCGGCGCCAGCTTGGGCGTCGAGGATCTTGGCGTCCGACAGGGCCATATATGCCTGGGTGGGGAGGCCAAGGGCCTTTCCGATTTGTACGTAGGCGACGTCGAGATGAAGCGCCTCGATCGCCGCCATCGGTGAGCTGGCCGCCTTCATGTGGAACGCGGCCGGAGCGCCCCCGAACAGAACCGGCGCTCCCGGCCGAACGAGCTGTGCCATGGTGATTCCAGCCAGCACGTCGACGGTGTGGAAGACGGCGGCCCCGACCAGAGTGACCGGAGCGATGAGGCCCATGAGCGTGACGGGAACGATCTCCACGGGGATGCCCGCCTCCACGCAGTCGAGGAGGTTCTGACAGGAGTCCTCTCCGTAGCGAAAGTTGCCGGTGGCGGTGACCGTGAAGATCGACATCGGTCGGGCGATCAGGTCGGCGCGATCTTGGCGGAACAGCTCCATCATCTCGGCCATGCGCGGGACCCCGTGTTCGGTGAAGGCCCCCGACACCACCGGCTTCTCCGAGTTGGTCAGGCACATATAGAGCCGCCAAGCGTCGGAGACGTTCGCTTCGATGTCATTCGTCGAAAACGCCGTGGCCAGGTAAGCGATGTTGGGGAGGCCGTCCGCCAACCGCACGTATTCGACGAAGTCGGCAGACGTGGCTTCCCGGGTTTCGCCGCTGCGATGGTCGGTGACCCGCAGACCGCTCGACCCAGGAACGAAATGCACGCGGTCCCCTTCGAGTTCAGAATGGGGCCGGCCAGCCCGGTCGTAGAGGGTGAACGATGACGGGGCCGCGGCGATCGCGCTCTCGACCACGTCCGCTGGGAAGAGGAGCCGGTCGCCCTGGGGCCGGAGTCCGCGATCGAGCAGGAGGCTGCGCAGCTTGGCCCCCCGGATCTCCATCCCCACCTCGGCGAGCACCCTTTTGGCTTCTTCGACGATTTCGGCGATCAGACCGTCACTGAGCACCTTGAGGATCGGACGCAACGCAACCTCCTCCGGTCTGACCCCTGGCAACGCTAGCGGCGTAGGGCAACGGGCCCCCGCCCAGAGAATGGGTTCGTTCTTGTGACGGTTCGCCCACCGCCGACGTGGTCAACCGTCACGAGAAGGGCGTAGGGCTCTCCGAGCGCCGGGCTGTTCCTACCACCCTCCCGCCGACGGTGCCGGCGCCGGTGATCGCCAGGGCGATCCAGTTGAGGCCGTCCTCGTTGCCGATACCGAAGTAGGCGAGCAACCCGAGTCCTGTACATATGCCGGCCACCCCCAGCGCGCCCCGCCAAGCAGGTGGGGGGGGGACCCCCGCACGGGGTCGCTCGAAGCGGGAGAATATCGCCAGCAACGGCAACGTCAGCACCGCCATGGCCACGATCCAAAGTGGGCGGGTGAGCCACCAGGTTGGACTTCCCGCCGCCACCCGTAGCCCCAGCCCCCCCGCCGCCATCAGCAACCCGATCGCAGCGACCATGGCAGTGAGATGCCACAGGTAGAGAGTCATGATCTGAGTGTTGATGAGAACGGTGGCGGCCCAAACGCGCCGACGATCGAGCAACCGTCGCATGACCGGTTCGGCCGCCAGGATCAATCCGGTCTGGAACATGCCCAAGCCGAGGAGGGTGATCTTCGGAGGCAACGTATTGCTGATCTCCTCGCCCGGCACTCCCACCATGCTCACCGGGTAGTCGAGCGCCTGCACGAGGAACAAGAGAACGGCCAGCCCGACGCCGCCCAAAAGCAAACGGCGCCTCGTCCCGCTGAGACCACCTTGGTGCCAGGCGATCCCTAGCTGGTGGACGGCCGCCCAGACGAAGAGGTAATTGGTCCAACCGAGCGCCGGCTGGTCGGCGAGAAAGAAGGCGACGTCGGCGAGGACGGCGCCGGCGGCCAGAGTGGCAAATGACCACCAGCCAAGCCGACGCCAGCCGGCAAGGGCTAGCGGGGCCAGCGCCGCCACTCCGACGTAGACGGCTAGGAACCAGACCGGCACGAGGGCCGTCTGCGAACCTACTTTGAGCAGGGCCGGGTCGAGTCCGAGGGCCAGGGCGACAACGGCAATGACGGCCCAGGTGGCCAGCACCGGTAGGACGGGCAGGGCCAGCCGGCGCAGACGTCCGTGAAGCCACTCCCCGTAAGGCTCTCCCTTGGAGATGGCCGCCTCCCACGAGGCCGCGTTGGCGTAACCACCGACCATGAAGAAGACGGGCATGACCTGGAGCACCCAGGTCAGCCATTGCGACCACGGCAACACGACCAAAACGTGGCCGGCCTGGAGCGAGCCGTCCGCCTGCAATTCGGGGGCCGCCATCAGCCAATGGCCGAGGACGACGACCAGGATCGACACGGCCCGCCAGAAATCGACGGTCCGGTTGCGACGGCTAGGGGTGCGTTCGGCCACCTCGCCCGCCCGGCGCCAGGCGTTCGACAACAGAGTCACCCGCACAGCTTGCCAGGTCGGCGTGCCGCCACCAGATATTGGGAATCTCTCCGGGAGCCGTACTGTTTGCCATCGATGGGCCGCGAGTCAGGAAGGTGGCGATGATGAGCGCAGGTACGAGCGATATCCGCGAACAGGTTCGACGCCGATACGCCGCCACGGCGGTCTCGGTGGGTGAGGGGTGTTGTGGCCCGGTGGAGTCCTGCGGGCCCGACCTGACCGGCGGCCTCTATTCGGCAAGCGAGACCGCGACGCTGCCGAAAACGGCGGTCGAGGCGAGTCTTGGTTGCGGAAACCCCGGCCTCGTGGCGGTGTTGCAGCCGGGTGAGACCGTGCTGGATCTCGGTTCAGGGGCCGGGCTAGACGTGCTGCTGTCGGCGAAGCGAGTCGGCCCGGCCGGAAGGGTCATCGGGTTGGACATGACCGACGAGATGCTGGACCTGGCTCGTCGCAATGCCGCCGAGGCCGGAGCCGGCAATGTCGAGTTCCGCAAGGGATTCATCGAAGCGATACCGCTCGAGGAGGCTTCGGTCGATGCGGTGATCTCCAACTGTGTGATCAACCTCGCCCCCGATAAACCCGCGGTGTTCGCCGAGATGTTTCGGGTGCTGCGCCCGGGTGGACGGATCGCCATCAGCGACATCGTGGCCGGCGATCACCTCTCTCCCACCGAACGCGCCGAACGCGGCGACTGGGCGGGGTGCATCGCTGGGGCACTGTCGGTGACCGAATACCAAAACGGCCTGCGCCAGGCGGGTTTCGTCGACGCCTCCTTGACCCCAACACACACGGTTGCAGATGGTCTCGACTCAATGATCATCAGAGCCGTCAAACCCTGATCCCCCGCTCGCTTGGCTCGGAGAAAGCGCCGAAGGCCTCACATCTTTGCGGGCGGTTTTGGGCTCAATGCCGAGGAGGCCGACCACCACACGTACCCCCAGTCGGGCGGCACAATGGGGGAATGGCGACGCGGCGGGCAAGAAAGGCTGGTCCCGATCCAGTTTGGGAGGACGTGGCGATACGGACTCTCGCACGGTGGGACCATCTGAACGCTGACGAGAGCGCCCGCCTGCTTGAACAGGCGAGGGTGTTGGATCGAACTCGGTCCTGGGAAGGACTGAACGGGCTCAGTGTCAGCGCCTCGATAAGAGCACTGATCGCCTGTCAGGCATGCCTGCTGACGGTGAACATCGGCCCGAGGGTGTTGAGAGACGTGACGAGCATCCTCGTCGGAAAAGGCTCTGTGACCAAGAAGACCCGCCACACTGTGGGCGGCCTAGTCGTCTCGGAGGCCCATGCAGGTGTGATCGGCGAGACCCTGTTGCATGGCCCCCTTCGCCTGTCCTGGGATCAGGTTGAAGCCGACGCCCAAGCCGATTCGGGCACCTCCGTCGTGCTCCACGAATTCGCCCACAAGGTCGACATGGCCGATGGGATGACCGACGGAAACCCTCCGATGGTCGGCCGCCGCCGATCCATGGAGTGGGACCGTATCTCGCAGGAGGTCCTCAAGGACTTGCGTTCAGGCGAACCGAGCGCACCTCTGCGCGACTACGCCGCCACCAACCGATCAGAACTATTCGCTGTCGCCACCGAGGCCTTCTTCCTCCGTCCACTGGAGCTGCGTTCCCGGTTCGGATCGCTCTACCAGCTGATGCAGAGCTTCTACGGCCAAGATCCGGCCTCTCGCCCTCCTCCTCGGGGATCCGAGGAATCCACGCTCAACCCACGACGGTCGACTTGAACTCGAAGATCTCGCTACGTCCGAACTCATCGGACACCGTCGCCGCGAAGGTCTGACCGGGAGGTGCGGTCGGGAATACGACCTTCAGATACCATTCGCCCGATTCGCCAACCACCGTCGAGCCGGAACCGTATTCAGATTCGACGTAGACCTTGGATCCAGGCTGACCGACACCGAAGTACTCATCGAAGGGCGGGTCGATGCTGCACTCGCCCCAAGTGAAGTTGGCATCAAATGCCGCCAACTCGGGCTTAGTGGTGGTGGTTTCGGGT
>CAYUKI010000174.1:0-5281 GCA_964445235.1 uncultured Acidimicrobiia bacterium
GAGGAGCATCTCCTCGACCGCGACGCTGGCGATGAGGCAGGAGGCATCGGACTTCTGATCCTTGATGGAGTACATCGCGTACAGGTAGGGAGGAATGGTCGACATCTCTACCTGCCGAGCCAGAGCGACGTGGGTTCTCAGATCATCGAGGGTCTTGATGGCCATTTCTACCCGTCGGTCTCCAGGTAGCCCTGTGCGATGTCTTTGACCGGCCCTTCGACCAGGTAGCCAAGCGGAATCAGGAAAAAGAGCACCAGGGAGGCGATGGGTTGGACCAAGGCAAGGATCACTCCGGTCAGGTAGAGGATGGGACCGATGAGATAGCTCTTCAACACCTTGCGGACCTTGGCGTCGTCGCAATCGTCCCTCATGAGTCGCCCGCGGCCAGCGGCATACCACCACACGACGTTGAAGAGGATGGCGAGCGCCAGCATGGCCAGGCCATACACCGCGGCCGCCACACTTCTCAACTGGGGCTCCAACGTGTACTCGGCCAACAAGGCATTTGGGAACGGAATGATGGCGATGGCCATCAAGAAGACCACGTTGAGCAGCAGAAACGTGTGGTTCACGCCTTTGAGCAAGGTGAACATGCGATGGTGGTTGACCCAGTAGGCACCGACGAGGAAGAAGGTGACGGTGTAGGCACCATAAGAGGGCCACTGATCCAATATGGCCCGGGCCAGCGACTCTCCGGCCTCGACACTCGGAACCGGGATCTCGATCACCAACAGCGTGATGGCGATGGCGAACACTCCGTCGGTGAGGGCCTCGAGGCGACCCTTGGCTAGAGAACGGGCTTCCCGACCAGGGTCGGCTTGGTTCGGCGACATGCTGATCAACTCCCGGCCGCTGAATTCGACGAGAGGGTAGCGATCGACCGCCGCAAGAGTGGCGAGCTCGGTTGGGGAGGTCCTTAAGCTTTGTCCGTGGAAGTGTGTGCCGGCTGCGGGACCGTCAACGAGGATTCGGCTCGCTTCTGTGTCGGGTGCGGCAACTCGCTCCCGACTGGCTGCCCGCGTTGCGGGGCCCGGACTCCGGAGGGGGCGCGGTTTTGTCCATCGTGCGGGCATTCGCTGGCGGCGCCGCCGCAGCGGCTCGAGGAAAGGAAGCTGGTCACGATTCTCTTCGCGGACGTGACCGGCTCCACCGCTCTGGGTGAGCAACTCGATCCGGAGCGTATTCGGATGATCCTCGCCGAGTATTTCGCCAGCATCGAATCGGTCGTGCGTGAGTGGGGTGGGTCGGTCGAGAAGTTCATCGGAGATGCCGTCATGGCGGCGTTTGGCGTACCGGCCGTGAAAGAGGATGACGCCCAACGAGCGCTGCACGCCGCACTCGAGATCCTCACTCGCATGGAAGGCCTCAATGACCGGTTCGAGAAGCTGCACCAGGTGCGTCTCGTTCTTCGACTAGGTATCAACACCGGGGACGTCATCGCCCCGGTCGGCGAACGCGTGGAACAGCTGATCGTGGCCGGAGATGCCGTCAATGTGGCCGCCCGCCTGCAAGGAGCCGCTGAACCGGGCACGATCCTGGTCGGGGAAAGAACATACAACGCTGCTCGGGGAGCCTTTCGCTTCTCTGACCCGGTGAATCTCGAGCTCAAGGGGAAGTCGGAGCCGGTGACGGCCCGGCGACTGCTCGGGGCACAAGCTGGCTATGAACGGGAGAACCCCGATCTGCGGGCGCCACTCGTCGGCAGGGATCTTGAGCTGCTGGTGCTGAGCAGACTGCTCAATGACGTGGTGGCTCGATCCGAGCCGCGCATGGCGATCGTCTACGGGCCGGCCGGGATCGGGAAGACCCGACTGACGAAAGAGCTGGTGGAGAGCGCCGCGGCGAGCGGCGAGCCGCCCCGAGTTGTTAGGGGTCGATGCCTGGCGATGGGCGCCGGCATCACCTATTGGGCGCTCGCCGAGATCCTCCGCAACGGTTGCGGGATCGGGCTTGATGACAGCGCCGGATCGGTCCGTCAGAAGCTGACCCAGCGCATCGACCAGATCTTAACCCGGCTGAACCTTCCCCCCCCCGACGCCCAGGAGACGTTGGGGGCGCTAGCCGCCACGGCCGGCATCGAACTGGAAGATGACCCGCTGCGGGCCCTCGAACCCAAGGCCATGGACGAAGCCATTGCCCGAGCTTGGCCCCGGTTCGTGTCGGCTCTCTCCGCCGAGGGCCCGCTGGTGGTGGTGATCGAAGATCTCCATTGGGCGGATGACCGGCTGGTCGAGACGTTGGGGAGGATTCTGGCGCGCTCGTCGGGTCCGATTCTGTTCGTGGCTACGGCTCGGCCCGAGTTCGCCGAGCGCCACCCGGGCTTCGGGGCCGGTCGGGAGGGGGTGACCACCATCCAGCTGTCGCCTCTCACACACGAAGCAAGCGCACGCCTCGTAGCCGAACTTCTGCCTCTCCAGCATTTCCCGCAATCTTTGCGGGCAGCGATTCTCGATCGGGCCGAGGGAAACCCCTTCTTCATTGAAGAGATTCTGCAACGTCTGATCGAGCAGGGAGTTCTGGTCAGAGGGAGCGAGGGCTGGCGAGCCACCGACACCGCCACCCCCTTTCTGCTTCCCGACAGCGTCCACGCCTTGCTCGCCGCCCGCATTGATGCGCTACCGGCGGCCGAGAAAATCGTGTTGCAGGAAGCTGCGGTGGTCGGCCGAGTTTTTTGGGCGGCGCCCCTCCGGCTCCGTGTACCCGGCGTAGATGTTGGTGATGCCCTGCTCGGTCTGGAATCCCGAGGCCTGATCTTGGCTCGACCGCTCAGCACCATTGCCGGCGAGTCGGAATACGCCTTCCGCCACGCCCTGGTACGCGACGTGGCCTATGCCGGCTTGCCACGGTCGCGCCGGGCTCGCGCTCACGCCTCGGTGGCGGTATGGACCGAGCGGCTCGCGGCTGATCGACTCGACGAATTCGGGGAATTGGTAGCGCATCACTACTGGACGGCGGTGGCCGGCGAGGACACCGACCTGGCCTGGGCCGAAGCTCCCGAGCAACGCGAGCTCCTGCGGGCCAAGGCCTTCGCCTCTCTGCTCCAAGCGGGCGCGGTCGCCCGCCGGCGTTACGCGTTGACCGCGGCCGTCGATCTTCACCTCTCGGCCCGCGATCTGGCGGTGGGAGATCAAGAGTTGTTCGAATCCTCTCAAGCCCTCGGCGACGACCACGCCGCTGCTTACCACGGCGACCAAGCGGTAGCGGCTTATCTGTCGGCCCTTCAGATCGCCCGTGCACGTCCCGAACTTGCCGATCAGCGAGCGCCATTGGTGGTGAAGCTGGCCCGGGAGGCGGTGATGAAGTCGGGCACGTTCCTGGTTTCTCGCAAAGCTACCGAGGTCGAGGCCTGGATCGCCGAGGGGTTGGCTGCCCAGCCCGATCCCAAGGTCCGTGGTTGGTTGCTCGCCCTCCAAGCGGGAAGCGGCGATCTCTGGAGGGAACTCGACGCCGGGGATCCGAAGCCGATTATCGAGCTGATCGCGGCCGGCGAGGAGGCGCTGGCCTCGGCCCGGCGGCTGGGACATCCAGGCTTGGAGGCCTACGCCGGCGAGGTGCTGATGCAACTCTACGAATCGGGCTCTGCCTTCGACAGGGCGCTCGACTTGGCCAGGCAGCGCTTGGCACTTTCGGAGGTCCTCGACGCCCCATCTGCGGTAGTGGCCCTTCTGTTCGAGTCAGCGCTGGTGATCGGCGAGGTCGCAGGCGATTGGGAGCACGCCATGCAGTTGGGCCAGCGAGCGCGGGCGATCGCCGTACATCTCAGCTCGCACGAATTGATGCACACCACGGGCACGATCCTGACGGCCCTCTTCAACCTCGACCGGTGGGACGAGGCCGACGCCATCCTGGTAGAGCACTTGGCGGCCTTCGACGGTGAGGCCAACGTCCGCTGCTCGATGGTCCGAAATGGTCCGGCCATCGGAGCCCTGATCCACGCCTACCGCGGCGAGCTCGAAAAGGCGAAGTCCCTCCTTGAACTCGTGCCGCCCGCAGACCTCAAGTCCGGAACCGTTGATGGAACCAGGGCGCTGGTGGAGGTGATCTCTGGAAACGTAGGGGCAGGACTGGCTCTGGCTCAAGCGGTGCTGAACACTCGACTGCTGCGCGTGCATAGCTACGGCAATATGGCGCTGTTCGAGGCGAGGACGGCGCTCAGCCAGTGGGATGATTTGGCTGAAGACCTCGCGCGAGCCGCCGCCTATGTACCCGGATCGGTCTTACTAGGCACGGTCATCGACAGGTTCGCGGGCATCCGATGGGCGGCTCTCGGCGACCAAGCCCGATCAGCCGACCACCTCCACCGGTCGCTCGCTGTCGCCGAAAGTCACGGTCTAGCCTTCGCGGCAGCCCAGGCCCGCCAGGCGCTAGCGGCGGTAACCGAGAAGCCGCCGACGTCGACCAACTAATGACCGAGCCGGGGAGACCTAGTGCACCGTCTAGGACAGAGCACTAGCTGGTTTCGTCGGATTCGATGCGGAGCTCGACGAAGATTCGGTGCCGCTCCTTCTCATAGTCATCCAGTCCCACCAACCCGGCGGCGTGACGCTCACTCAGTCGGCGGAACTCCTCCATGAGGGCGGGCTCGTCGGGCAGGGCAACGGGCTGCGCCGCTTCCTCCGCGATAGCCAGACGGCGGACGCGCTTGGCCTCCTGCCGTTCTAAGCGGGCACGCTCGCGGGCCCGCTTGGCCATGCCTTCCCGACCTCGCTGAGCCACCTCAGACCGGCCGGACGTCGACCGCCTGCTGACCCTTCCGGCCGGGAGCGGTGGAGAACTCAACTGCCTGGCCTTCGCTGAGTGTGCGGACACCGCTTCCGACCACGTTCGATACGTGGACGAAGAGCTCGGTGCCGTCCGACGAGGTGATGAAGCCGAAACCCTTGTCGGCGTTGAAGAACTTGACGGTACCGGTTGATGTCATGGGTAGACCTCCTCGGGTCTGCACGCCTTGTCGGCGTTCGGGAATGATCCCGGGTTTGTAGTTCACGCCGCGCAACAGCCGGAGCGCTAGCAGGGTGTGGCTGCGAGACCCGATCAACGATCGGGCAACCGTCAGTCTACCAGCTTCGACGCGGACGGCTGAAGGTGAGTAGCCCGAACCGCAGCATGGATCAGGGCCGAGTGAGCACTCACCCTTTTGGCGCGGAGTTATGCCCTCAGGGAGGGCGTTTCTCCGAGCCAGAAACTGGTTGGGCCGATCAGACCTCGAAAGTGGTCCCGGTGAGCCCGGCGTCGAAGCGGACCGCTGGGGAACGGCCGGCGCGAGCCTGTACATGCAACT
>CAYUKI010000175.1:0-5263 GCA_964445235.1 uncultured Acidimicrobiia bacterium
CAAGAACAGCTCATCCGACAGCACGAGCACGATGCGTTTGCCGATGCGCCGAAAGCCGAGAACCGTCTGGCCTTCGACGGCTTGGTAGGGTGGATCGAAGGTCCGCAACAAGGCCGGTGAGGCGACGCGAAGCGTTTCGAGCACCTGCCCCTCCACTCGTCGTTGCAAGGCTTCGATGTAAACAACGATGTCGGGAAGTTCTGGCACGGGCTCAGGGTAAGCCGCACCGGACCCCATCGGCGGCGGTCTGGCCGATCCCGCCTCGGCTACCCTCCGCCGCCTCGTGCCCGACTTCATCTACTCGATGTACAAGGTATCCCGGCACTACCCACCCGATCGGGACGTCTTGAAGGACATCACTCTCGGTTTCTTCTATGGGGCCAAGATCGGTGTGCTCGGACCCAACGGGGCCGGCAAGTCTTCGGTGCTCCGCATCATGGCCGGACTCGACGATGGTTACACCGGCGAGGCCAAGCTGATGGAGGGCTACAGCGTCGGGATGCTCGAGCAGGAGCCGACGCTCGACCCGGCCAAGGACGTGATGGGCAATGTCATGGACGGGGTGGCACCGGTCAAGGCCCTCGTGGACAACTACCACGCAGTCCTGGCGAAATGGGCCGACCCGGATGCCGACTACGAAAAGCTCGGCGAGCAACAGGCTGTTCTCGAGAAGAAGATCGAGGCGGCCGATGCCTGGGACCTCGAACGTCAGGTGGAGATCGCCATGGACGCCCTCCGAGTGCCACCGCCGGACGCCGACGTGACCCGGCTGTCGGGGGGTGAACGACGTCGGGTGGCATTGTGCCGACTGCTGCTCTCCCACCCCGACCTGCTGCTTCTGGATGAACCCACCAACCATCTCGACGCCGAGTCGGTGGGCTGGCTCGAACAATTCCTGGCCCGATACCCAGGTTCGGTCATCGCCGTCACCCACGACCGCTACTTCCTCGACAATGTTGCCGGTTGGATACTCGAGCTCGACCAAGGCCGTGGCTATCCCTTCGAGGGCAACTACACAAGCTGGCTCGAACAAAAGAAGACGCGATTGGCCCAGGAGGAGAAGCAGGCTTCCGCCCGTCAACGCACTATCGCCCGCGAACTCGAATGGGTGCGACTATCGCCCCGGGCACGCCAAGCCAAAGGCAAGGCGCGGCTCACGCGCTATGAACAACTCGTGACGGAAGCCGCGGACGGGGACAAGAGGCCGGATCGATTGGAGCTGGAGATACCGTTCACCCAGCGGTTGGGCGACAAGGTGATCGTCGCCGCCCACCTACGCAAGGGCTACGGGGACCGCCTGCTCATCGAGGATGTCTCGTTTCGGTTGCCGCCGGCCGGCATCGTCGGCGTCATCGGCCCCAACGGGGCCGGGAAGACCACGCTGTTTCGGATGATCATCGGCCAGGAGCAGCCCGACGGTGGCACCCTCGACATCGGACCGACGGTCGACCTGGCCTACGTCGATCAATCCCGTGATGCCCTCGACCCCGAGAAGACCGTTTACCAGGAGATCTCGGGTGGCACCGACACCATCCGTATCGGCAAACGCGAACAGAACGCCCGCGCCTACGTGGCCAGTATCAACTTCAAGGGCTCCGACCAGCAAAAGAAGGTCGGCACGCTGTCCGGTGGCGAGCGGAACCGAGTCCACCTGGGCAAGATGCTCCGTACCGGGGGAAACGTCATTCTCCTCGACGAACCGTCCAACGACCTCGACGTCGACACCCTCAGAGCGCTGGAGGAGGCGTTGGCTGCCTTCCCGGGTTGTGCGATTGTGATCAGCCACGATCGATGGTTCCTCGATCGTATCTGCACCCATATCCTCGCCTTCGAGGGTGACTCGGTGGTGCGTTGGTTCGAAGGCAACTTCAGCGAATACGAGGAATGGCGCAAACGAGAGTTCGGCGAAGAGGCGGTGCAGCCTCACCGTCTCAGGTTCAAACCTCTCGTACGCTGACCTTCCGTCTGCCACCCAGGTATCTGGGTTGCCGGCTCAGGGAGGGCTCAATACTCAGTTCCCCTTCTGACGCTCGAAATCCTCTTCGAAGCTGACCGCTCGGCGCGCCGGCCGGTCGGACTCTCCGCCTCGCTCGGCAGGGCCATCTGCCCGCTCCGGTGCCTGGTGAGAACTCGGCTCGGGACGAGGGCCCCGCTCGCGGCCACCGCGGTCGTCACGGCCGCCGCGGTCGCCCCGATCACGGTCACGGCCGCCGCGGTCGCCCCGATCACGGTCGCGGCCGCCGCGGTCGCCCCGATCACGATCCCGGCCCTCATCGCGCCGCTCACCCGACGGTGCAGTCGGGCGGTTCCTGACGTCGTCGGAAATCGCCAGCGCCTCGGCCAGATCGAGAGACACCTTGCCGTTGCGATCTATGTCGCGCACCACCACCTTGACCATGACACCGAGGGTCAGATAGTCCTCAACGCGGTCGACCCGGCGTTCGGAGTCGAGCTTCGAGATGTGCAGGAGGCCGTCGCGGCCCGGGAGGATGTTCACAAACGCCCCAAACTTGGTGATGTTGACGACCTCGCCCTCGTAAGTGGCGCCGAGTTCTGGTTCGGGCGGGTTGACGATCGCCAGCACCCGCGCCTTGGCCTTCGCCAGGGCGTCGCTGTCATTGGAACCGATTCGGACGATTCCGTAGCCGGCTTCCTCCTCGATTTCGATAGTGGCCCCGGTCTGCTCTTCCAGTTCACGAACCACCTTGCCCTTGGGGCCGATGACCTCCCCGATCTTGTCCTTGGGAATCTGGATGGCTTCGATACGAGGAGCCCAACGGTTCATCTCGCTGCGCGGTTTGTCGAGCACCGCGGTCATCTTGTCCAAAATGAAGAGCCGAGCATCACGCGCCTGCGACAACGCCCTGGTCAGCACCTCGCTAGGCAGACCCTGGATCTTGGTGTCGAGCTGCAGGGCGGTTATCACCCCGGCCGTCCCGGCCACCTTGAAATCCATGTCCCCCAACGCGTCTTCGGCACCGAGGATGTCGGTGAGGGTGATGAATTTCCCGTCTTTCTCGATCAGACCCATGGCGATTCCGGCCACCGGCGCCGAGATCGGCACACCGGCATCCATCAGCGAAAGCGTCGACGCGCAGACCGAAGCCATCGATGTGGACCCATTCGACGACAAAACCTCGGAGACGAGCCGGAGGGCGTAGGGGAATTCCTCCGCGCCCGGGATCACGGGCAGAACGGCCTTCTCGGCGAGCGCACCATGCCCAATCTCCCGGCGGCGAGGACCGCGATTGAATCCGGCCTCCCCGGTCGAGAATGGGGGGAAGTTGTAGTGATGCATGTACCGCTTGGTCTCGTCGGTGGAAATGGTGTCCATCGTCTGACCCATCTTCAACATGCCGAGCGTGGCGATGGTCAATACCTGGGTCTCACCCCGCTGGAACAGACCCGTCCCGTGGGTGCGTCCAACTACTCCGACCTCGACCGTAAGGGGGCGGATGTCGGTGGGCCCGCGGCCATCGAGGCGGATGCCCTCGTCGACCACCCGGCTCCGCATCATTTCTTTGACCACCTTGCTGAAGGCGCGACGGGTGGGCTCTTTGTCGGCGTCGGTCATGCCGAGCTCGGCACCGACCGCTTCCCAGACACCGGCTTCGGCGGCGCGGCGCTCCTGCTTGCCGGTGATACTGATGACTTGGGCCAAACGAGGCTGGGCGGCGGCCTTGACCCGTCCGTACAGATCCGGAGTGAAGTCGACGGCAACCGGCCAGTCGACATGTTTCTTCTCGACCTTTGAAGCGAGCTCGAGCTGAAGATCGATGACCTCGGAAATGTATGCCTTGGCCTGTTCCAGACCCCGGGCCACCGACTCCTCGTCGGAGGGGGGATCGCCGGCGGCGATCAGGCGGATTCCATTGGGGGTAGCGCCGGCCTCGACCATGGAGATGTCGATATCGCCTTGGGGGTTGCGACGTCCGGCCACCACCATTTCGAAGACCGATTCATCGATCTCGGCGAGCGTTGGAAGGGGTATCCATTCCCCCTTCCTCAAGGCCACCCGCACACCGCCAATTGGGCCATCAAATGGGATCGGGGAGATGGTGAGGGCCGCCGACGCGCCGTTGAGCGCTACTACATCGAAGGGGTTCTCGTTGTCGACGGCCAGCGAGGTCGCCACGACCTGGGTCTCGCACCGGAAGTGGTCAGGGAAAGTTGGGCGCAGAGGGCGGTCGATGAGTCGGGCCGTGAGGGTGGCCTGTTCGCTTGGGCGGCCCTCCCGACGAAAGAACGAGCCGGGGATCTTCCCGGCCGCATACATCCTCTCCTCGAAGTCGACGGTCAAGGGGAAGAAGTCGATGCCCTCTCGAATGGTCTTGTTGGCTGTGGCGGTAACCAGTATCTCGGTCCCGCCCAGCGTGACTTTGACGGCTCCGTCGGCTTGCAGGGCAAGCCTGCCTGATGAGAAGGTGAGTTCCTTCCCGCCTACGGTGCCGCGAACCGTGATTTCTGACACGGTGCTCTCCTATCTGTTGTCTTCAACTTGGGAAGAGCCCGGGGCCCGTTGACAGTGGTCAACCCCCCAACGTCCGGGGGGGGAGGGATTGACCACTGGCAACAAGCCATGGCTCTCCGGGTTTGCATTACGTCGCCGAGCAGCCGTCTGGCCGCCCTTCGAAGTCCTTGTGGGGCTATCGCCGCAAGCCAAGCTTGGCGACTATCTGACGATATCTCTCGACATCCTCACGGCGGACGTAGTCGAGCAGACGGCGCCGCTTGCCCACCAGCACCAGTAGACCACGACGCCCGTGATGGTCGCCCTTGTGGTCGCGGAGATGCTCGGTGAGATGGTTGATTCTCTCGGTGAGCAGTGCGACTTGCACCTCGGGCGACCCAGTGTCGCTTTCGTGCAGACCGTATTCGGTGATGATCTCTTTGGTGCTCTTCATTACGCGAAAAGATGATGAAGTCGTCGAAGGGGACGAGGCGCCGAAAGCATTCGGGCCCTCAGCAGAGGGAGTGTAGCAGGGGTAGGAGCCGGCCCCCCAATCACTCCACCACCGCCTCCACCTCGATCTCCACTTTCCATGCCGGGTCGAGTAGGCCGGCCACTACCACCATCGTGGCGACCGGGCTCGCCTCCCCGAAGAGCTTCTGGTGAGCTCGCCCGACCGCCTCGGCCTCGGAGGCGTCGGTCACGTACATCCGAGTGCGCACCACATCGCCGGCAGAGGCTCCCAACTTCGCCATCGCGCCCAGGGCGATCGTGCCGCACCGGAGCATCTGCTCGTAGGCGCTGTCGGCAACA
>CAYUKI010000176.1:0-5240 GCA_964445235.1 uncultured Acidimicrobiia bacterium
TTGCGGCCCACCTGGGCGCAGCTGCCCACCGTTGCCCAGGTGTCCACCAAGGTTCCCGCTCCCACCCAAGCCCCGATGTTCACGTAACCGGGCATGACCACGACCCCCGGCTCACAGAACGCTCCGTAGCGAACCACCCCGGGCGGCACCACCCGCAAGCCTGCCTCGGCTAGGCCGCGTTTGGTGGGGATTTTGTCGTGCCATTCGAACGGCCCCGCTTGCATGGTCTGGAGGCCGGTGAGCCGGAAATAGAGAAGGATGGCTTGCTTGACCCACTCGTTGACCAGCCATTCTCCCTCGACCTTCTCGGCCACCCTCAACCCGCCGCGGTCGAGGGCGGCGATGGTGGACTCGACCGCTCTCTTCGCGTCGCCCAACGGGAGGGTCCCAGCGAATGCGGCTTCGATCAGCTCCCGGTCAGACATGCGATCACCGTCTCGGCCGCCTCGTCGCACTCCTCGAGAGTGGGGACCAGCGCCAGACGCAGGTAACCCTCGCCGCCCGTCCCGAACACCCGCCCCGGAGATACCACCACTCCCCCCTCGAGCAGCCTCTCGCTGGCGGCCAGGTCGTCACCGACCTCCACCCAGACGTAGAGCCCAGCCCGAGAGGCCACCACCGGGTACCCGAGGTTGTCGAACGCCTTCCGAAGGACCGCTCGCTTGGCGGCAAAGATCGATCTTCGCTCCTGCACGTGAGCGTCGTCACCCCAGGCCGCCACCGCCGCCTTCTGGGTGAACTCGGGCGGAGCGGTCCCGGTCGAGCTCCGCAAGGCGGCGAGGGTGGCAATGGCTTCGGCGTCACCCACGATCGCGGCCGACCGGTACCCGGTCATCCCCGACCTCTTGGACAGGCTCAGGTAGGACAACGCTCCCTTGAACCCCCCTTCCGCCACCTGGAGCACCGACCCCGGCGCCTCGTCCTCGTAGAGGTCGACGTAGCACTCGTCGGCGCACATCAGCACCCCGTGGGTTCGACACATCTGATACATATCGGAGATCTCGGCGTTGCTCATCATGGACCCGGTGGGGTTGTGGGGCGAGCAGGTCCACAGCAACCGGGCCTTCAACCAGACGTCATCGGGAACGAGGTCGGCCCGAAAGACGAAGTCTCCGCCCAAGGGCACCGGACATCCCACCGCTCCCGCCAGCAAGGCACCGCGCTCATAGATGGGATAACCGGGGCTGGGCCACACCACCATTTCGCCCATGCCGGACTCGATGAACGCCAGCGGTGTCGAGAAGATGGCTTCCTTGGAGCCGGTGGTCGGCAGCACCTGGGTTAACGGGTCAACCTCGACTCCGAAGCGGCGGCCGAGGTAGGCGGCGATGGCGGCCCGTAGCTCGGGCAGTCCCTTGGTGGTGGGGTACTGGGAGATCTCGGGCACTCCGGCCCGCAGCGCCTCCCGAATGAAGGGGGGGGTCGGCTCCCGGGGGTCACCGATCGAGAAGTCGACCAGCTTCTGGCCGGCAGTTCGCATCGCCCGCGCCCGGTCCTGCAGTTTGGCGATCGGGTACTCACCCAAGGCGGCCAGCACAGGGTTGATCTTCACGAAGCCACGGTAGTCGGCGGGTCGGCACCCGCAGGGACCGGCGTACACTCGCCCACCCGTGCCGTACCGGTTCATTTATCTCGGGCTGGGGCTGCTGGTCGTGGCCACCATCGCCCTGGGCGTGGCCTTCGGGGGCGGCGCCGAACCCGACGAGCTGCCAGCTCCCATCGAGCGTCTCTCCCCGGCGCCCGGCGACGCCGTGCTGGCCCAGGCCCTCATTGAGATCGACCTGGTCGCCGGATACCGGGCCGAAGTATTTGTCGACGGCTTCAAGGTGCCGGACAGTGAGATGGTGTTCGTGGAAGCGACCGGAGTACACACCTGGGCGCCCTCAGCTACCGGGTCCTACCTGACCGAGTGGACCCCCGGCACCCACAAAGTTCTCATCCGCTGGACCACCCTCGCCGGCCTCCCCGACACCGGCCAGTTCGAGTGGACTTTCCGGGTCCAATAACCACTCAAATGGGAACCGGCGGTCGTACGCGCCGCGGGGTGACACGGATCGTCGGAAGTTCGCGGCCCAACCGCCACGCAGTGTGGCCGTCACACTCCCAGCGCCGAGGGTCCCCCTGCCAGCAGCCGGATAAACGTCGCTTCGTCGATCGCCGCCACGCCGAGTTCAGCCGCTTTGGTGACCTTGGCGGCGCCGGGTGCCTCCCCCACCACCAGCACCGTGGTCTTCTTCGACACCGACGCGGTGGCCTTCCCACCCAACTCGATCACCGCCGACTCGGCCTTCTCCCGGGACATCATCGACAGAGTGCCGGTGATGACCACATTGACCCCGGCCAGCCGGTCCGATCCCGGTGCGGCCTCGGTCGTCCCGTCGCCGAGCGAAACACCTCCCTCACCGAGGCGACGCACCAGCACTTGGTTGTCCGGGTCGGAGCCCCACTCCACGATGGCGGCGGCGATCACCGGGCCAACACCGTCGATCTGAGCCAGCTCCTCCTCGGGCGCCGCCAGAAGGTCGACCAGGTTCGGATAATGGCGGGCCAGGGTCTTTCCGACGGTGGCCCCGACGTGACGGATGCCGAGCGCCACCAACAGTTTGGCCACCGGCCGACGACGTGCGGCTTCGATACCCTCGAACAGATTCTTGATCTTGAGCTCGGCCCAACCCTCCCTGCCTTCGAGTTGCTCGGGCCTCAGGAAGAAGATGTCGGCGGGGTCTTTGATGAGGCCTTCGCGCAAGAAGAGGTCGACGGTCTTGTAACCCATGCCCTCGATATCCATCCCCCCCCGCGAGGCGAAGTGGAACAACCATTCCCGGACCCGGCTCGGGCAGCTGAACCCTCCCGTGCAGCGGGCCACCTTCTCATCCTCCGGCCGCACTATCGGGTTACCGCAGAAAGGACACCGAGAGGGCATCTTGAAGACCCGCTCCTTCCCAGTGCGGACCGACACGACGGGAGCGACCACTTCGGGGATCACCTCGCCGGCCCGCCGCACAATCACCTGATCGCCGATTCGTACATCCTTCCGATGCACCTCGTCCTCGTTATGGAGGGTCGCGAACGAGATCCTCGCCCCCCCCACGATGACCGGCTCGAGTACCGCAAAGGGGGTGGCCGCCCCCGTCCGCCCGATGTTGATGGTGATGTCACGCACCCGGGTGACCTGCTCCTCGGGCGGGAACTTGAACGCAATCGCCCAGCGGGGAGCATGGCTGGTGGCTCCCAACGCATCTTGAGCAGCCAGCGAGTCGACCTTGGTCACTACTCCGTCGGTTTGGTAATCCCAACCGTGACGATCCTTCTCTGCCTTGGCAACGTAGGCTTTGACACCGTCGAGATCCGGCACCGCCGTCGAGGCTGGGTTGACCGCCAGGCCCAACTCGCGGAGATACTCGAGCATCTCCTGATGAAAGCGCAGCTGTCGTCCACCCTCGGAAGCGCCGATTTGATAGACCCAGATCCCGAGCGCCCGCGAGGCGGTCACCGCCGGATCCTTCTGGCGGACCGATCCGGCAGCGGCGTTGCGGGGATTGGCAAAGATCCGCTCGCTTGTTTCCGATTGGCGCCGATTCAGTTCCTCGAAGGCCGCATAGGGCATATACACCTCGCCCCGTACCTCCAGCACCGCCGGCGGTTTGCCGAACAACCGCAGCGGGATCGACTCGATGGTGCGCAGGTTGGCGGTGATGTCCTCTCCGGTGGTGCCGTCGCCACGTGTGGCGCCCCGTACGAACCGGCCATCCTCGTAGGTGAGATTGACGGCCAGACCGTCGATCTTCGGCTCACACACATAGCCACCGGGGATCTCCCCCAACAGTCTGACGAGGCGGGCTTGCCACTCATCGAGGTCGAGCCCCGACTCGGCGTTGTCGAGTGACATCATCGGCCGCCGGTGGCGCACCGGAGTAAAGGCCGACGAGACCGGCGCCCCCACCCGCTGGGTGGGCGAGTCGGTCGCGATCAGCTCGGGGTGGGCGGCCTCGAGGGCCGCCAACTGCTTGACCAACCCGTCGTATTGGGCGTCGGAGATCTCCGGTTCGTCCAGCACGTGATAGCGGTGGGCGTGATAGCGGATCCGCTCTCGCAGCGCTTCAAGCTCCATGGTCCGATGATGCCGGCTCAGCAGCGGGTAGCGACGATCGGACCGCCCCCGAGCAGCTCGTCGTTCCGGTAGAACACGGCCGCCTGCCCGGGCGCCACGGCCGGACAGACCCGGTCGAGTTCGACCTGGTCGTCGAAGACCCGTGCCGGGATTGTGGGACCGTGGGCTCGAAGCTGTACATCGACCTCACCTTCGGGAGGCCGGCCGGCCACCCAGCTGATCGGGGCCACCGTGAGCGAGGTGACCCCTAGCTCCTCCCTCGTTCCCACTACCACCGTCGAGGAGACCGGATCGATGCCGAGCACGTAGCGAGGCTCGCCGAGTGAAAGAGATAGGCCCCGGCGCTGCCCGATGGTGAGACCAACAGCACCGTCGTGGCGCCCGACGGGCCGACCCGAGGAATCCACGAACAGACCGGGCCGCGACGGTACGTGCTGGCTGAGGAATTGACGGTGTCGACCGGCGCCGACGAAGCAGATGTCCTGGCTGTCCGGTTTGTTGGCGTTGCGGAGACCCAACGAAGCGGCTAGTCGCCGGGTCTCCTGCTTCTCCAGACCTCCGACCGGGAAGGAGACCCGGGAAAGCTCCTCCTGGCCCAGCATGTAGAGAACGTAGGACTGGTCCTTCTGGCGATCGACCCCCCGCCACAACTGCAGGCTTTCTCCGTCGTCACGTATTTGGGCGTAATGACCGGTGACCACCAGCTGGCACCCCAGCTCGGCGGAATGCTCGAGCAGCCGAGCAAACTTGACCGTCCGGTTGCAGTCGACACACGGGTTGGGAGTCCTTCCCATTCGGTACTCGGCGATGAACGGGTCGATCACCCCCGCCCGGAACGTGTCGGTGTAGTCGAGCACGTAGTAGGGGATGTCAAGTTTGGCCGCCACCCGCCGGGCGTCTTCGGCATCGCTGACCGTACAACAGCCAGAGGTCGGCGCTTCCCCATCGGGTCCTTGGTAAAGCTTGAGGGTCACCCCGATGACTTCATGACCATCCGCGACCATGAGGGCAGCCGCCACCGATGAATCAACGCCTCCGCTCAGGGCGGCCAGCACCTTCACAGGCACGCCTTCACCAACTCGGCGGCCAGCTCGCCGTCGGCGGCGGTGGTGGTCCACCCGAAGCTGAA
>CAYUKI010000177.1:0-3792 GCA_964445235.1 uncultured Acidimicrobiia bacterium
GCGCTTGGCGCTTGGGGCGGCCGGCGGCAGCTTGCCACCAACGGCCACGGGAGCAGTGACAACGGTCATCCCAGCCACCTCTCCGAACGCCGTTGCAGCACGCTGTAGATAATGATCGAGATCGCCATGACGATGACCATCCCCATGGCGACCGCATAGCCGAGTCCGGGATTGTGGAGCACATCACCGGAGATCTGCCGGCCAATGAGGATGGTGGCAAGGGGGAACACCCCGCCGGTGAGGGCGTAGGCGGTGGCGTGGGCGCCAAAGGCATTCCCGAATAGCAGGATCATCGTCCCGAGGATCGAGGGCATCAGCACGGGCAGGGCGACCTTGCGCCAGTATTGGCCCGACGTTGCACCGAGGTTCTCGGCCGCCTCCCGCCAGTCTCGTTTGAGACCGTCGAGGGATGGAAGGATCACCAACAACATCAATGGAAACTGGAAGTAGAGATAGACGAGAACCAGGCCCCAGAACGAGTACAGGGTGAAACCGGAGTCGTAGAGATCTACTCCAAGCCACTCAAACAGGGCCGTGATGATTCCGATCCGACCCAAGGTATAGATGAAGGCGGCGGCCAGCGGCACGCCAGCGAAGTTGGAGGCAACGCCCGAAAAGGTGGAGAGCGCGGAGCGGAATCCGGATGGGAGACCGCCTAGCGATACCGCCCACGCCAGCAAGAAACCGAAGATCCCCCCTACCAAAGCCGTGGCCAAACTGATCCTGATCGAAAGCCCGTAGGACTGGATCACCTCAGGGGTGCCGATGTTGGCGTAGTTCTCCAGGCTGAGCCCACCAGCCCGGTTCTCCAGGCTGCGGTAGGCGAGGATCAGCGTGGGGCCGATCAGGAACAGCCCGGAGAAGAGAAAAAAGGGTAGGACGCCGAGCCAGTCGGCGAGACGGGCTCGTAGGGGGCGGGTGGCGCCCCCTACGAACGATGGCTGTGCTTCAGCCTTCACTCCACCGGGACACCGACCACCGTCGGCCAGCCCTCGGTCACGACCTTCTTAGCGGCGTTGATCTCGTCGACAGTTGGGAAGAACGCGCCCTCGGAGCTGGGAAGCTGGGCGAGGATATCGGCAGGCATAGTGCCGGCCGCCACCATCGCCTCGAACCTGATGGGGTGGCAGAAGCCTTTCCCCGCCCAAAGCAGCTGGCCCTCATCGGAGTACAGGTACTCCATCCAGAGCTTGGCGGCGTTGGGATGGGGGGCGTAAGCGCTGATCGCCTGCACGTACAGCCCGGCCATTTTACCCGCCTCGGGCACTGCGAACTCGATGTCTGGGTTTCCGGCCAACTGAAGGTCGTTGGCGATGGCGTTGTAGGTCCAGTCGATCATGACCGGGGTCTCCCCCTTGCCGACCGAGGCCGAGTTGCCATCGATCGGAACGAAGTTGCCAGCATCGTTGAGCTGCTTGAAGAACTCCAACCCGGCCTGGGCGGCCGCTTCGCCCGTCGCCCCGGTGGCTAGGCCGGCGGCCCACACCGTGAGGATGGCAGCATTGGAGGCCAAGGGATCACCGGAGAGGGCCACCTGCCCCTTATATTCCGGCTTGAGGAGGTCCGCATACTCCTGCGGGGTGTTGGCCACCTCGGCCTTGTTCACCTCGAGAGACAGCACCCCGTAGTAGTCGCCGTACCAGTAGCCGGTGGCCTCTTTGGCATCGTCGGGGATCTCGTCCCAGGTGGCAACCTTGTAGGCCTGGATCAGGCCCTCCTCCTGGGCGGTGGGCCCGAAGGCGACGCCGACGTCGATGACGTCCGGCGTCTGCGGTCCCGGATTGCCCTTGTTGGCGCGGATCGCCTCCAACTCGTCGCCGGATCCGGCGTCGGGGTTCAGCTCGTTGACCGCCAGGCCATACTTGGCCTTGAAGCCCTCGATCACTGCCCCGTAGCCGCACCAGTCGTGCGGTAAGGCGATGGTGGAGAGGGTGCCTTCGGCCTTGGCGGCGTCGATCAGGGTTTGCATCTCGCCCCCGGCGCCCGTGGTTACGGGGGCCACCGTGGTCACGGCGGTGTCCCCGCCGCAGGCGACTGCCAGCAGCGCCAGTACGGCAAGCAGCGATATCAGTTGTCTTTTCAAATGTCTCGTCAAAATGGTGCCTCCTTAACAGCACTTGACCGGCACGGTAGTCAGCGAAAAAGGGCCGTGTCGCGCCCCGGACTGCCCGTTGAGCGGAACCTTCGACAATCCGACCCACCCCTCGGCGCGTACGACCGGCGGTTCGTCTTTATGCGGGCTAGGTTCGGGGTCACTGGAGGAAGGAGCAGTCGATGCGCACATTGATCAAGAACGGAACCGTTGTCACCTCCGCCGAGGAGACCAACGCCGACGTGCTGGTAGACGGTGAGAAGGTGGTGGGAATCGCCGCCCCTGGGGCCCACGCCTGGACCGCCGACCAGACCATCGACGCCGCCGGAAAGCTGGTAGTGCCTGGTGCCCTCGACGTCCACACCCATATGGAGCTTCCCTTCGGCGGCACCTTCGCCTCCGACTCCTTCGAGACGGGCAGCCGGGCCGCTGCCTGGGGGGGGACGACCACCATCGTCGACTTTGCCCTCCAGACCAAGGGCGGTTCGATCATGGACGGCTTCGAGACCTGGATGGCGAAGGCCGAGGGGAACTGCGCCATCGACTACGGCTTCCACATGATCGTCGGCGACGTCAACGACCAGACGCTCAAGGAGATGGACGTCGTCATGGGGGAGGGGGTCACCTCCTTCAAGCTCTTCATGGCCTATCCGGGCGTCCTGTACTCGACCGACGGCGAGATTCTCCGAGCCATGCAACAGGGCGCAGAGAACGGCTCGACGATCATGATGCACGCCGAGAACGGCATCGCCATCGACGTGTTCATCGCCCAGGCCATCGCCCGCGGGGAGACTGACCCGATATATCACGGCATCGTTCGCAAGTCGATCCTGGAAGGCGAGGCCGCTCACCGCGCCATCAAACTGGCCGAGTTGTCCGGCGCTCCCCTCTACATCGTCCACATGTCGGCGCAGGAGGCACTGGCCGAGGTGACGGCTGCCCGTGACGAGGGTCTCAATGTCTTCGCCGAGACCTGCCCGCAATATCTCTTCCTGTCCCTCGACGATATGGGGAACGGTTTCGAAGGCGCCAAATTTGTCTGCTCCCCCCCCCTTCGAGACCGGTCCGACGGCCACCAGGAAGCGTTGTGGTCAGGCCTTGCCACCAACGATCTACAGGTGGTCTCCACCGACCACTGCCCCTTCTTCTTCGATGATGATCCGAAGCTCGGCCGCCAGAAGCGCCTCGGCGAAGGTAACTTCACCAAGATCCCCAACGGGCTTCCGGCCGTCGAGAACCGCTTCGAGTTGATCTACCACGGGGCGGTGGCCGAAGAGCGGTTGTCGGTCAAGCGCTGGGTGGAGGTTTGCGCCACCGCCCCAGCCAAGATGTTCGGCCTCTACCCGCAGAAAGGGACCATCGCCGTCGGCTCCGACGCCGACATCGTCGTCTTCGATCCCAACGGAAGGCACATCATCTCGGCGGCCACCCACCACATGCGGACCGACTACTCCTGTTACGAGGGTTTCGAGGTGGCCGGGAAGGCGGAGACCGTGATGTCGCGGGGCAAGGTCATCATCTCGAACGACGCCTACCTCGGCAAGCCCGGCGACGGCAAGTACCTGCGGCGCGATCTCAACCAATACCTAGTCTGAGGGCCCTCCACGGCCCCTTTTGGCGCGCCAACGGCCGCCCCTCGGGCCTAGAGGGGGCGCCCCTGGGACAGGGCGGGGTGGGGAAGGAGAAGCG
Organism: uncultured Acidimicrobiia bacterium; assembly: GCA_964445235.1. Lineage (GTDB taxonomy): Bacteria > Actinomycetota > Acidimicrobiia > Spongiisociales > ZC4RG35 > CAYUKI01. Next base: position 3,782 of record CAYUKI010000177.1, read on the forward strand.
GGGGGACCACA
>CAYUKI010000177.1:3802-5222 GCA_964445235.1 uncultured Acidimicrobiia bacterium
GCGCGCCAACTCCGACCCATAGGTCGTAGTTGGCGCGCCAGTACGAGATGAAGGGGGGGGGAAGTGGAAGGTGGGGCACCTCATCGCGTCATCGGCAGACGGGGATCGGGTTCTTCGCTGGCCCAGGCCTGCCGGACCCATGCATGGGCGGGGTCGAAGGTGACCTCCCACCGCCGTTGCGGACCGGCCATGACGTTGAGGAAGTACATGTCGTAGCCGGGGGGGGGTCCGCAGGGGCCGTGATATCCCTCCGGCACCAACACGACGTCCCCGTCACCAACGGTGAAGGTCAAGTCGGTGGAGCGGTCCCTGGTGTATTGGCGGTGGAAGCCGAAACCGTCCGGTGACGAGAACCGGTAGTAGTAGATCTCCTCGAGGGGGACCTCGCCGTCGGCAAGCTCGTCGTGTTTGTGGGGCGGCCAACCCGACCAGTTGCCGGCCGGCGTCAACACCTCGACGGCGATGAGGGAATCGGCCTCGAAGGCATCGGCGGCCATGAAATTGTTGATCTGGCGGGTGCTGCGCCCGGCCCCGCGGATCTCCACCCGGACCGCCTCCGCTGGTACGTACGCCGGTTCCAGGGAGCGAGAAGCAACGGCGGTGGTGATGGCGAATTGTCCACCCCCGTTGGAGGAGAGACGGGCCTCGCTACCCAGCGGCAGAAAGACGAAGTCGGAGACCGCCGAGAAAACGCTCGAACGGCCGGTCAATGGAAACGTGTGACTCCCCACCTCTACCTTCCCACCTCCCCCCAAAGGCAGGACCGCCGCCTCGAAGCCGTCGCAACGAACCTCGACGGGAGAGCCTGCCAGCAGTTGGATGACCTCCAGACCGCAGTAGGTCCAACCGGCCTGCGCTGGCAAGAGCGAGACGGTTCGACCCGGGCTCGCCAAGCTGCCGGCTGGCCAACGTAGCTTCAACCGTGGACGACCTTCACGGCGAGATCGACAACGGCGGCCACGTCACCAGACTTCGGATACAGCAAGCTTCTTCCCGCCACCAGCCCCCGCACCTGGGGAATGGCCATCGCCCGCTGCCATTTGGCGAACAGCTCCGCCTCGCGATCTCCGGGGTCGCCGCCCAGCAGCAGGGTCGGCAACGTGGTGGTAGCCATCACCCGTTCATCGGCGGCCGGGAGTTTCAGCCACGTGTACGCCGAGGTGACGCCCAATGCGGCACAAACCCCGACCACGTGAATAAGTTCATCGGGGTCCTCGCTCACCCGCACGTGTCCGTCTTCGTCACGGTGGGCAGGCAGGCCTTCGACCATCGCCATCAACTTTCGGGAGGCGAGGTCGGACACGGAATGGGCGCAAGCCTCGATGGTCAGGTTGGTGCCCGGATCGGAAAGGTCGACCCGGAGGAGCATCTTCCCACCCTCGAGTCCCATCCGTTCGATGGTGGCGGCGTCGTAAGCGGT
>CAYUKI010000178.1:0-5222 GCA_964445235.1 uncultured Acidimicrobiia bacterium
CCCACGGGGTGCCATCGAGCTGAACGACAGCTCCTCGTCGGCGGCGATACGCAACTGCTCGGCCACCAGGTCGATACCGGTGACCATTTCGGTGACGGTGTGCTCGACCTGGAGGCGGGTGTTCATCTCCAAGAAGTAGAAGTCACCGTTCTGGTCGACCAGGAACTCCACTGTTCCGGCGTTGACGTAGCCACAGGCCCTCCCCGCCGCCAGCGCCGCCTCGCCGAGCGACTCCCGGCGGGAGGCGGAGAGAGCCTCGGAGGGCGTCTCCTCGATCAGCTTCTGGTGGCGTCTTTGCACCGAGCAATCTCGCTCACCCAGGAAGACGCCGTTGCCATGCGAGTCGAAGATGACTTGGGCTTCGACATGGCGTGGTCTGTCCAGGTACTTCTCGAGGTAGACCGCGGGGTTGCCGAAGTAGGCGGCCGCCTCTCGGCGGGCGCCCTCGAAAGCCTCGGCGAGCCCCTCGGGTGCTTCGACGACCCGCAGCCCCTTACCGCCCCCCCCCATGGCGGCCTTGATCGCTACCGGGAAGCCGAACGCAGCCGCAGCTTCCGCCGCCTCCTCCACGGTTGCCAGTGGGGTGACGGTCCCGGGGACCATCGGGACTCCGGCAGCGGCCGCCGCCCGGCGCGCAGAGATCTTGTCGCCCATCGTGGCGATGGCGCTAGGGGGGGGGCCGACCCAGATGATGCCGGCGTTGATGACCGCCTCGGCGAAGTGAGCGTTCTCGGAGAGGAACCCGTAACCGGGGTGGATGGCCTCGGCGCGAGCTTCCTTGGCGACCGAGATGATCTTGCGGATGTTCAGATAGGACTCGGCCGCCGGAGCAGGCCCGATGTTCCAGGCCTCATCGGCCAACTGGACGTGGAGGGCATCGCGGTCGAGTTCGGAGTAGACGGCGATGGTGCGCAGGCCCATCTCGCGGGCGGTGCGGATGACCCGGACGGCGATCTCCCCTCGGTTGGCGATCAGCAGGGATCTCACAGAGGAATGTTCCCGTGCTTCTTGGGGGGTAGGTGCTCTCGTTTGGTGCGAAGCATCTGCAGGGCCCGGATCAGCTTGGACCGGGTCTGCCGCGGTTCAATCACCTCATCGACCAGACCCAACTCGGCAGCCCGATAGGGGTTGTTGAACTCCTCCTCATACCGGGTGATCAGCTCGGTTCGGTGAGCCTCGGGGTCCGGCGCCGCCTTCAGGTCGCGTCGGAAGATGACATTCACGGCTCCCTGGGCGCCCATCACTGCGATCTCCGCCGACGGCCATGCGTAGACCACGTCGGCGCGAATGCCTCGGGAGTTCATCACCACATAGGCACCGCCGTAGGCCTTGCGGGTGATCACGGTCAATCTCGGCACCGTCGCTTCGGAGTAGGCATAGAGCAACTTGGCGCCGTGGCGGATGATTCCCCCGTGCTCCTGGTCAACGCCCGGCATGAAGCCCGGCACATCGACGAAGGTGACGATGGGTATGTTGAAGGCGTCGCAGGTCCGCACAAACCTGGCCGCCTTCTCGGAGGCCGAGATGTCGAGGGTTCCGGCCAGCACCGACGGCTGGTTGGCGACTATGCCCACGCTGAAGCCGTCGAGTCGGGCGAAGCCGACCACGATGTTGCGGGCGAAATGCTCGTGCACCGAGAAGAACTCCCCGTCGTCGACCACGGCATCGATCACCGAAACCATGTCGTAAGGCTGGTTGGGGCTGTCGGGGATGATGTCGTCGAGAGATTCCTCGGTGCGGTCGGGCGAGTCGGTGGGGGTGAAGTAAGGGGGAACTTCCAGGTTGTTGGAGGGTAGGAACGACAGCAAATAGCGGACCGTGTCAAGGGCGGCGGTGCCGCTGCCGGCCACGAAATGGGTGACTCCGGATATCCCGGCATGGGTGAAGGCGCCGCCCAGATGCTCGAAGCTCACTTCCTCACCGGTGACCGTTTTGATGACGTCGGGGCCGGTTATGAACATGTGCGAACCTTCGACCTGCACCACGAAATCGGTGATGGCAGGTGAGTAGACCGCCCCCCCAGCGCACGGCCCCATGACCACCGATATCTGCGGTATAACTCCTGAGGATCGAACGTTGCGTTCGAAAATGCGCCCGTAGCCGTCCAAGGCGGCCACTCCTTCCTGGATGCGCGCCCCCCCTGAGTCTTTCAGCCCGACCACCGGTGCTCCGACCTCCAACGCCATGTCCATGACCTTGCAGATCTTGTCGGAAACCGCCCGGCCCAGGCTGCCGCCGAAAACGGTGAAGTCCTCCGCAAACACGAAGACAGTGCGTCCGTCCACGGTGCCCCAACCGGTCACCACCGCGTCGCCCGCTGGCCGCTTGTCTTCGATGCCCATGCCCTGGGCTTGGTGGCGCACCAACATGTCGATCTCTTGCAGGGAGCCTTTGTCGAGCAGGTGGTCGACGCGTTCGCGGGCGGTCAGCTTGCCCTGCTCGTGCTGTCGATCGACGGCTCGCCTGCTACCGGCATGGAGAGCCTCTTCCCGGAGCCTGCGGAGCGCCTCGATGCGCGCTTCAGTCCCCATGGTTCCTCCTCTCCGTCGTCTCCGGCGGGGACAGCTGGGGTCCCAGCAAGACGCTGCTAAACCTTCTGGTGGTACGAGGCTTCGACTCGCTCCGGTGCTTGATGGCTACACCCTATTCGCTGGTAGTTCTTGAAGATACTTTCTCAACGCAGGACGACGCCGCCGCCGCTTACTCCGGCGAACCGGTGCTGGTGGTGGCCGCTCGCCAGCTTGCCGGTCGGGGACGCGCCGGCAGCACCTGGATGTCGGCCCCCCGCGCCCTGGCCTGCTCGCTGGCCTTCCGCCCGAGCTGGCCGGATTGGGGTGTGGTTCCGCTGGTCGCCGGTCTCGCCGCTCGGACAGCTTTGCCGGTCGCCGTTTCTCTCAAATGGCCCAACGACCTCGTGATCGCCGACCTCGGTTCGCCCACCGGTTTCTCCAAGGTGGGGGGGATCCTCTCCGAGAGTGACGGCGCGCGAATAGTGGTCGGTGTGGGTGTCAATCTGTGGTGGCCGGCCGGACCGGCGGCGGCCCTTTATGGCGAAGATCCCGGACCCTCGCTCGCCCCGGCCATCGCCGAGCGGTTCGCCTCCGATCTGCTCGGACGCCTCTCCGCTCCGCCCGGTGAATGGAGGCGCGAAGAGTATGTGGCAGCTTGCAGCCTGCTGGGCACCGAGATCACCTGGGAGCCGAGCGGGATCGGGCGGGCCATCGATGTCGATGACGACGGCGCCCTGGTGGTGGCATCGGCTGGTGCTGTACTACGTCTGACCTCCGGAGAGGTGCGCCAGGTTCGCCCGGTCAGCCCAGATCGGTAGTGACGGGCACCGGCAGCGACGACCGCAGGTGGGCCAACACCCGCGCCAAGGCGTCCTCGGCGGCGGCGGGCTGATACGTGGGCGAGGAGGCATCCAGGAACCCGTGAGCGGCGCCCTCGTAGAGGAGCCAGCTGCCGGCTGGATTGCGCCGCTGCGCCTCATCCACCGTCTCGGCTGGAATCAACTCGTCCACCGCTCCGTAGATCGCCAGTACCGGACACGAGATGTGGTCCAACATGTGAGCCACCGGAAAGCGTCGTTCTTCGTCGCCGGTGAGGGGGGCATAGGCGATCGCCAAACTCGCCACGTATGAGCGATGCGCCGCCACCATCACCGCCAACCGCCCCCCCACATCGATGGCGAGCAACCCGATCGGGGAGGGGAGCGCCCAATCCACGTCTTCGCTGGCGAGAAACTCGACCGTCTCGTCCAGATAGGTGAGAACCGTGGCGTCATCGAGCCGGTGATATCTCTCCAGGCTCAATTCGAGACGGCGGGCGACAGTTGTGCCGGCCGGTGGTGCCTCATAGAGCTCGAGGCAAATGGCGGCGAAACCGTGGCGGGCGAGTCTCCGGCAGATGTCCTTCTCGTGGGCGTCGAGACCGCCTAGGTCGTGGAGCACCACCACCACCGGGTACCGGCCGGCTTTGTCAGGTCTGGCCAGGTAGGAACGCCGGTAGCCCGAACCCACCGGCACCGTGAAAGGACCATAGAGGACCGGATAGGTACCTTCGTGGGGGAGGACCGCCATGGCCGGGAGGGTAGCCAAGACCCCGAACCGCCCCTACCCCCCGGGTGTTCGGGAACCGCACCCCTCCGCCCGAGCGTTGACATGCTGCTGGTAAAGTGAGGCCCCTCCCATTATGAAATCCGGTTCCCCGCGCCCGCGCCGTCGCTGGCTTCGCCGCTCGCTGATCACCGTCCTCGTGCTCGCCAACCTGGTCGTGTTCGGCGGCCTCGTCGTTCTCACCATGCTCGAAGGCACCATCGACGACACCGTCACCACCGACCCAGACGTGGTGGCGGTGCTCGACCCCAGACCTGACGCCGAGGAAGCACCCATAACGTTCCTAGTGATCGGCAGTGACTCGCGAGAGGGTCTAGAAGATCTCACCCACTTCGGCGCCGTCGAAGGCGCTCGCGCCGACGTGATCATGCTTCTCAAGGTCTATCCGGGCGACGACCACGCTCGACTCCTGAGCCTGCCCCGCGACTTGTGGGTCGACATCCCGGGTCATGGCAAGAACCGCCTTAACGCCGCCTACGCCTTCGGGGGAGCGACGCTTATGGCCAAGACCGTGCAGGAGGTGACCGGATTACCTGTGCACCACTATGTGGAAGTCGATTTCCTCGGCTTCGAGGCCATCGTCGACCGAGTGGGTGGGATACCGCTCGACTTCCCGTTTGCGGCGCGTGACCTCAACTCGGGTCTGCGTGTCGACGCCGGCCATCAAACTCTTGACGGCGAAGGCGCCCTCGCCTACGCCCGGTCCCGTCATTACGAGGAGTTGCACGACGGAGGCTGGGTCCCCGTCGAGGCCGACGACATCGGCCGGACCAAGCGCCAACAACTGGTCCTGCTCCGCCTCTTGGGCCAACTCAAACGCCCTTCCAACCTGGCCGACGCCCAGGGAATCGTTACCGACTTCGCCTCCCATCTGACGGTGGATTCCGCTTTGGCGGAGTCCTCCATCGTGAAGCTGGCGTTCTCGCTGCGCGGCCTGGACGGTCCCGGGCTGGAAACGGCCACGTTGCCGGCCGACCTGGCCACCATCGATGGGGCCTCGGTCCTGCTCGCCCGCCAGCCTCAGGCTTCCCAGCTGATGACAGCCTTCGGTACCGATCAAGTCATCGCTGCGGCCCGGAGGCCACACACTCATCGACACGTTTTGCG
>CAYUKI010000179.1:0-5211 GCA_964445235.1 uncultured Acidimicrobiia bacterium
GCACCGACCGCTTCGGCGGCCTGGAGGGACACCGGTACCATGCCTCCGTAGGTCACGACGGTCACGTCTTGGCCGGCTCTCCGGATCCGGGCCCGGCCGATGGGGACGGTGTAGTGCTCGATCGGCACGTCTTCTCGACCGGCCCGGTAGAGCACCTTCGGCTCGAGGAATATGACGGGATCGTCACCTTCGATGGCGGCGGCCAGCAAACCTTTGGCGTCGGAAGGCGTCGAGGGGCACACCACCACCAGACCGGGGGCATGGGCGAAGTACGCCTCGGGTGAATCGCAATGATGCTCGTGGGCACCGATCCCGGCGCCGCTGGGAAACCGCACCACCATCGGAAGTCTGAGGTGGCCGCGGGTGCGATAACGAACTCGTCCCATATGGGAAACGATCTGATCGAAGGCCGGATAGACGAAGCCGTCGAACTGGATCTCGGCGACCGGTCGGGCGCCCGCCATCGCCATCCCGATGGCCACTCCCACTATGCCCCCTTCGTCGAGGGGGGTGTCGATCACCCGGTCGGGCCCATAACGCCCGAGGAGACCTTCGGTGATCCGAAACACACCGCCGGCGGTAGCCACGTCTTCGCCCAGCACGATGACGTCGGGATCCCGGTCCATCGCTTGATCGAGGGCGGCGTTGATCGCCTCAGCCATGGTCTGATTGCTGCGGGGGCCGGCGGGAAGTTGGTCGGGCTGGGTGGTCCAGATCTCCTCGGGGCGAAAGCGGGTCTCGACTTCTCCGGCGGCTCTTTGCATGTCGTGGAGCTGGTCGACGACGAGGGGGGGGATTCGGGAGAAGGCGTGGCGGACTGCGTCGTCGCGGGGGGGCTTGGGCCGCGATTCGATGGCGGTGATCGCCGCCTCCACCAGATCCGCCACCTCGGCGGCCACCTTCTCGCCGACGGCCTCGTCCCATTCGTCGATCAGCTGTAGGTGTTTGCGCAGGCGGTCGATCGGGTCCTTGCTCCGCCACTCCGCCTCCTCGGCGGCGCTCCGGTAGAGGCGGGCATCGTCGGCGGTGGCGTGGGGGCCGTAGCGGTAGGTCAACGCCTCGATGAGGGTCGGCCCTTCGCCGCGGCGGGCCTTCTCGACGGCGGTGCGGGTGGCTTGATAGACCGCCAGCACGTCCATCCCGTCCACCCTCACGCCATCGAATCCGTAGCCGGCCGCCTTCGCGGCGATGGTCGGCGCGGCGGTCTGCTTGGAGACCGGTACCGATATGGCATAGAGGTTGTTGGAGCAGAAGAACACCGTGGGGGTCTGCCAGACCCCGGCGAAGTTCATTCCGGAGTGGAAGTCGCCCTCCGAGGTGGCGCCGTCGCCGAAATAGACGATCGTGACGGTGTCGGTCTGTCGGATCTTGTCGATGTACGACAACCCGACCGCATGGGGCAGTTGGGTGGCGATGGGGACGGTGTTGATGCCCATCCGGTAGCGGTGGACGTCCCAATCGGTGTTGGGTAGTCCGCGCCAGTAGGCCATGACCACCTCGGCCGGCATGCCGCGGGCGAGCTGGACGCCGTGCTCTCGGTAGGAGGGCATGACGAAGTCATGGGGGGCGAGGGCATAGGCCGAACCGATTTGGGCGGCCTCCTGGCCTTCGAGCATGGCGTAGGTGCCGAGGCGGCCCTGCCTCTGGAGGGCGAGCATGCGGTGGTCGAACTCGCGGGCCAACACCATCGACCGGTACATGTCGTGAAGCAAGCGGCGATCGATGCCGGAGGCGTCGCCTGCCAACCGCCCGTCGGGATCGAGGATCTGCAGCACGACCCGAGTCTGCCACGGCCCGGCCAGGTCACGGTCGCTCAGCGTCGGACAATCTGGCGTCGGGCGTGGTCCCTCGGGGCCTCGGATCGATGTTCGAACTTCCGACAATCCGCGTCACCCCTCGGCGCGTACGACCGCCGGTTGCGGTTTCCGTGGCGGGTCGGTCACTGAGAGTGGACGAGTTCGGTGGGTTGTTGGCCTTCTGCCTTGAGGTCGGGAAGCCAATGGAGGAAGCGGGGCAGGTACCAGTTGCGATCGCCCAGCAACTTCATGGTGGCCGGGACCAGCACCGACCTGACCAGGGTGGCGTCCAGGAAAACCGCCACCGCCAGACCGAACCCCATCTGCTGAAGGGCGACCAGGTCACCGGCCGCGAAACCGGCGAACACGGCCACCATGATCACCGCGGCCCCGGTGATGATCGCTCCGGTGGTCCGCAACCCATGGGCCACCGACTCACTGTTGTCGGCGGTCTGGTCGAAACGCTCCCTGATGCGGGTGAGCAGGAAGACGTGGTAGTCCATCGACAGACCAAACAGGATCGAAAAGAGGAAGAGGGGCAGCCATGCCTCGATCGCTTCGGTTCTCGTGAAGCCCAAGGCATCGACCAGGAATCCCTTTTGGAAGACCAGCACCACAAGTCCGGTGGCCGCCCCAACCGAGAGCAGGTTCAATATGATCGCCTCGATCGGCACCACTATGGAACGGAAGACGACTGTGAGCAGCACGAAGGAAAGGCCCAGCACGAAGGCGTACACCCAGGGCGTATAGCGGTCGATCACCCCGAAGAAATCGACCCCGAAGGCGGTCTCCCCCCCCACCAGCACCCGGGCCTCGACACCTGCGAAGGCCGCCGGGATCATCTCGGCCCGCAGTCGGCGAACCTGGTCGAGAGCCTCGCCACCGAAGGAGTCGGCCGCCTCCAGCGGCACTGACACCAGACCTAGGTCGCCGGCCTCGTTGGCCTGATAGTGGGGAATTCCGAAGGCGGCGTCGTCTTCGAGGGCGGCGGTGAGTCGGTCCACCGCGCCGGCGACTGGCGCACTGGCCACGTCACCGTCTATCACGACCAACACCGGGCTGGTGGTGCCGCCGGGGAACTCTTCCAGCAGGGCCTCGAAAGCGATTCGAGCTGGGAGATCCTCTGGTGCATCGGTGATCCCGGAGAAGCCGGTGCGGATGTCGAACCAAGAGAAGGCCGCGGCCAATAGCAGAGCGGCCACCGCTATGAGCGACACCACCGGCCGGGCCATCACGGCCGCAGTGATCCGATCCCAGAAGCCCCCTGGGCGTCCGGTGTCCCGGTCCTTCCGGGTTACGCGCAGCTTGTTTATGCGGTCGCCAAGGAGCCCCAGCAGCGCCGGCAGGAAGGTGAGGGCGCAGGTGATGGCGAAGATCACCACCAGGATCGCCCCCGCCGCCAGGCCCCGGAAAATGGGGATGGGAGGCAGCAGCATTCCCACCAGGGCCAGCACAACCATCACGCCGCTGAAGAACATTGCCCGGTTGGCGGTGGCCGCGGTCACGCCGATGGCGTCGAACTTCTCGAGGCCCTTGCGCCGTTCCTCGCGATACCGGGAGACGATGAACAGGCAGTAGTCGATGCCGACCGCCAGGCCCATCATCGTGATTATGTTGGGTACGAAGAACTGGACCTCCATCACCTTCCCCAGCCAGGCGGTGGCGCCGAGGGCGGCGATGATGGCGACGATCCCGAGACCGATGGGCAGCGCCGCCGCCACCACCGCTCCGAACACGACCACCAGCACCGCCATCGCCATCAGCAACCCGATCCCTTCGCCCTTGCGGAGGTCTTCCTCTGCGAGGTTCTGAAAGTCCTGGCTGCTCGATCCTTGTCCGAACAGGAAGGTTTCGAAACTGGGATCGTTGTTGTCCGTCAAGACCTCTCGTAGTTCGACGATATGAGGAGCGGCGTCATCGAGGCTTCCCGAGAGGATCACCGGTACCAGCATCGCCCGACGGGATTGGGAGACCGAGCCGGGGTCCTGGGTGTCGTAGTAGACCGGAACTGCCGTGACCACATCAGCACCGAGGGCGGTGAAGCCGCTTTGCAGCCTCCTCACGAAGGCTTCGTACTCAGGTTGGTCGACGTCGAACTGGCCGGAGCGGACGATGACCAGCTCCTGTGTGGGGCTGGGCCCAGTCAGCCTGTCCTCGACGAGGTCGCCGGCGGTGATGGACTCGACATCGCCGGAGAACGAGAACTCGGTGGTGAGGGCGTCGGACAACCCGATGACGATCGAGAAGACCGCAAAAGCCAGCACGAGCAACCAGACCGAAAAGGTCCTCCACGGATGACGGGCGCAGGCGCGAGCTATCGATTCAGGGGAGAAGCGCATGGCGGCCACCCTAGTGCACCGCTCGGATACGACCCGACACGGGCGCCGGTTGGAGGCTGGGTAACCTTTGCTCCCATGCCGAGGTTTCGGGCCGATGTCTCCGGGCTGGCGGCTTATGAGGCCGGGCGGCCGATCGACGATATTGCCCGCACCTACGGCGTGACCGACCTAATCAAACTGGCCTCCAACGAGAACCCGCTTCCCCCTTTCGAGGAGGTGCAGCTGGTCATCGCCGCCGGCGCGAAGGGCTTGCACCGGTATCCCGACAACAACTGGCATGACCTCGGGGAGGCGGTAGCTAAGCACGTCGGCGTCGACCCCGACCAACTCTGGTTCGGAGGCGGATCGTCCGAGCTGTTGCGGATCATCGCCCTCGCGCTGGGAGGGCCGCGGACCTCCGTCGCCTATGCCTGGCCGTCGTTCGTCATCTACCGCCTGGCCTCGGTGCTGGCCCTGAGCCAACCGGTCGAGGTGCCGCTCGATTCTGCCCACCGCCACGATCTTGCCGCCTTGAGGGCGGCTCTCCGACCCGACACCACCGTCGTCTACATCTGCAATCCCAACAACCCCACCGGCACCCATGTCGGCTCGGCGGCGTTGGCGGACTTCATCGACCAGATGCCCGATGATGTGATGGTGGTGATAGACGAGGCCTATGCCGAGTACGCCGCCGCCCCTGACTACCGGTCGATGGTGCCCCTGGCAGTGGAGCGCCCCAACCTCATCGTCACTCGGACTTTCTCCAAGGTCTACGGGTTGGCCGGGCTCCGCATCGGCTATGCCGTCACCGCACCCACCAACGTCGTCGAGCTTCGCAAGGCTCAGGCTCCATTCACCGTCTCCAACCTCGCTCAGCTGGCGGCCGTCGAGGCCCTTCGCCATCCCCACCAAGTGGCCGAGAGGGTGGCCGCCAACGCCACCGGCCGCAGTTGGCTAACCAGTGAGCTAACGCGGCGTGGGATCGAGTGCGTCGAGAGCCAGGCCAACTTCGTCTATGCCCGCCTTGGTTCCGACAGCAGCGCCGTCTTCGATGCCTTGGTTTACGAAGGGGTGATCGTCCGGTCCTTCGGGGGGGG
>CAYUKI010000180.1:0-5138 GCA_964445235.1 uncultured Acidimicrobiia bacterium
GGCTTGAATCACTTCGAAATCACACCGCGACCGGGATGCCCGGGCTCATGGTCGAGCACAGCGTCACCGACTTGATGTAGTTGCCCTTCACGCCGGTGGGCTTGGCGCCGCGGATGGCATCGACGACGACTGGCATACCGAGACGGTGCTTGCTCGGGTCCAGCAGAGCGGGACCGCTTACCCGAGCACAACCACCTGGCAAGGAAGGGCGGCGATCCGCATCTCGGTGTGCAACTGGTCCATCGAGGCTTCCGACGCCGACCTCACCGTCGAGGCCTTAGCCACAGCACACCGCGGCTGACCTGGCTGCCGTTGATCACACCAGCCGAAAACCTTTGAGTCAAAGGTCTTCTGGCTCACCCCGCGTTTGGCGCAATCGAGCGCCGGCCACGTCTTCGGCTACCGACCTCGCGGCAGCTTCCACTCCGAGGGCCCGGAGGAAGCGATCACGGGCGAGCGTGTACAACCGGCCCGGGCCGACGGCGGTGACGGTGGCCGTACGAGGGACATCGTAGAGGAGGGCGATCTCGCCGAACGCCTCTCCCGGACCAAGCCGGGCGATCTCTCGGTCGTCGCCGGTGACCACCATCTCACCATCGGCAACAACATAGAGGCAGTCCCCCTCCTCTCCTTGCCTCACCACGACCTCACCGGCGGCCACTGAAACTGCTACAAGGTCGAAAGCCAATCCCTCGAGGATTGGTGGCGGCAAAGGGGCGAACATGGGATAGGCCCGGAGGAGTGCTAGCTGCTCAACGGGCACCTGGGCGGCACTGTCGGCTCGGCGAATGCCGACCCACCCGAGGACGACGACTATCGGCAGGCATGCACCGAAGGCCACCAGGGTCGGCGCCACCCCGAGGGTGCTCACGCCCAGCGAGGCGAGCAGCGACCCAACTGCCAACGCCGCCATCGTCTGGCCTTCCATGATCCCGAAAACCTGGAGAAGGGTCGGTCCCCTTGCCACCCTCTGCAGGAGCGTGCGGGCGGCGGTGTCGGCGTAGACATGACCGGCTCCCACCATCGGTACCAGCAGGGCAGCGCCGATGGGGGCGATGGAAGAGGCGGCGAGAGCAGCCCCGCTCCCCAATGCTCCGGTCATCACCGCCCCACCCAGCTTCCGTCTACCCACCAATACACCAGCCGCGGCAGCGCCAAGCAACATCCCCGCCCCGAGGGCCGAGTTGAGGTAGCCGGCACCCTCCTCACCCCACCCGAGCGTGTCGACCGCCACTACCACCAATAGGACATCCAGGCCGCCGTTCACAAGGTCTTGAGCCCCCTTGACACCCACCAAGACCCGGGCGTTGCGGTTGGCGGCCAGAATTCTGAAACCGCCGAGCGGCCTGGCGTGCTTGTCGCCGTTTCTGGCTTTGGCAGGGGGGGCGGTCTCCAGCCCGCTCACCAGGAGAACGGCTCCGGCCAGTGCCACCCCGAGGACGAGAAAGGCCTCTCCGGGCCCCCGCCAGGCCATCACCAGCCCGGCGAGGGCCGGGCCGAGAAACATGCCAGTTGCTTCGGCGGCGGAGGAGGCGACGTTGGACGCGATCAGCTCGTCGGGGCTCTGGGTCAGCTCCGGCAGGTAGCTGGAATGGAGCGGCCTGCCGGTGGTGGCGAGCATGGCAGCGACGATGGCAAACGCCAGCACCAGAGGCAGCGGCAGCCCGGACACCATGGCAAGGCCGGTGCTCACATCGGCGATGGCTTGCGCCCCGTAACCGAGCCGAAGAGCTCGGCGGCGACCCAGCCGACTAAGGAGCGAGGCCAGGACCGGCGCCGCCAAGGCGGCCGGCACCAATTGCGCGGCTGCCGCAATGCCCACGGCACCACCGCCCCCGACGTTGTAGGCGTAGACCAGGACGGCCACCCAAGTCCCGACCTCGGCGGCTGTGAAGATGAGAAGGGCCAGCACGATTCGGCGGAGGGGGGCAGCGCCGAGCACTGTGCCCAGAGTGGCCAGGGTTCGTTTGTTCATCGAGGCAGGTCTTTCCTCAGCGGGCGACAGGTGAGTCTGGCATGGCGGAAGCAGGCCTGGGGCCTCGGGTACCTTCGGGTGTCCGGTGTCGGATTGTCACCTCCAGCCTTCGGTTCACAGGACCACAGGGAACTGCGTCGTCTGTCGCCTCTAGGCTCCCTGACATGCCTGGCCCGGCCGTCCAGCCCTACCTGCCCCGGCTGGTGCTGGAGTGGGACGACCTTGCCCCGGGCCGCCTCCACCAAGCCCTCGCCGGTTCGATGGTTTTCGTCGACGTGTCCGGCTTTACCAAGATGTCCGAACGCCTAGCGCGACACGGGAAGGTGGGGGCGGAAGAGGTGACCGAGGTGATCGGCAACACCTTCGACCGCCTGGTGGCCGAGGCTTACGCCTACGGCGCCAGCCTGCTCAAATTCGGAGGCGACGCTCTTCTCCTGTTCTTCCAAGGCGACTCCCATCACTTGCGGGCCTGCGCCGCCGCGCACCGGATGCGGAAGACCCTTCGCGACATCGGACGGTTTGCAACCACGGCCGGATGGGTACAACTGCGCATGTCGGTCGGGGTCCATTCCGGCATCTTCGATTTCTTCCTGGTGGGGGACTCCCACCGCGAATTGATCGTCGCCGGCCCTGCAGCGACTGAGACCACCCTCATGGAGTCGGCGGCGAGCGCCGGCCAGATCGTCGTAAGTGCCGCCACCGCCGCTCTCCTCCCTAGCCATAACGTCGGCAGGCGCCTGGGGCCGGGGTTCCTGCTCGCGGGGACTGTCGAGGGTGCCGTGTGGTCCGAGATCGAGCCGCCTCAGGCCGGGCCTGACCTAACGAAGTTCATTCCGCGAGCGCTGCGGGAATCGCTGCTCTCCGGTCATGTCCAGCCTGAGCACCGCCCTGCCGCGGTTGGATTCATCCACTTCATGGAGTTCGACCGCGTTGTCGAAACAGCCGGAACGGACGCGGCCGGCGAGGCTCTGCATCGTCTGGTGAGGACAGTGCAAACGGCGGCGGATTCGAGGGGGGTGGCCTTTCTGTCCTCCGACATTGCCGGTGACGGGGGCAAGATCATCCTTACCGCCGGGGTGCCGGTGACAACCGGAGACGACGAGGAGCAGATCCTGCTCGCCTTACGAGAGGTTGTCTCCGCCGACCTACCGCTGCCAGTACAAGTGGGGGTGAACCGGGGCCCCGTGTTCGCCGGCGAGGTGGGCCCTGCCTACCGAAAGACATATACGGTCATGGGCGACACCGTCAATCTGGCTGCCCGGCTTATGGCCAATGCACCACCCGGGGTGATCCTCACTGTCGAGGAGGTGCTTGGCAGCTCCCGCACTACTTTTAAGACCGAGGCGTTGCCGCCCTTCTACGTGAAGGGGAAGAAGAAACCAGTGCAGGCGTTTTCCGTTTGGGAGCCCGAGGGAAGCCGCGTCGGGTCGGCCGGTGCGGGCCTCCCATTGGTCGGGAGAGACGCCGAACTCCTGGCAATGCTGGACGCTTGGGAGTCGACGAAGTCGGGTTCCGGTCGTCTCGTCGAGCTGGTTGCGGAACCGGGTTTGGGCAAGAGCAGGTTGCTCGAGGAGTTCCTCGCCCGGGCGGGTGCTTCCCGGGTGGTCAGGGCCGAGTGCCGCCTTTATCAGGCTGCCGTTCCCTACTACCCGTTTCGTGCTCTCTTGCGGCAGGCATGGGGTCTTGAAGGGTTGGCGGCCGGAGAGACCGAGGCCAAGTTGCGCACCTTCGTCGAGGAGACAGCGCCCGAGCAGCTGCCTTGGCTGTCGCTCGTCGGGGTGCTTCTCGACCTCCAGATTCCCGGGTCGCCGGAAGTGGCTCAGCTCGTCGACCAGTTCCGTCCCGCCCGAACCGCGGAAGCGGTCAGAGCATTGCTGCAAGCTTCGATCGCCGTACCAACCATATGGGTGGTCGAGGACACGCACTGGATTGACGAGGCTTCCCGTGACCTCCTAATCGGCTTGATCAGCGGTATCGAGGAGCGGTCGTGGATGCTGTGCCTCACCCGACGCCCGGAAGCCAAGGGGTTCTTTGCCCCGGACGAACCGTGGGTAATAAGGGTCGCGTTGCAGCCCCTCGGACAAGAGCAGGCCAAGGCCCTGATCATCGCGGCAACCGAGGAGACTCCACTTCTTCCTCAGCGCGTGGCCGCGCTGGCCGAACGCGCCGAGGGCCATCCCCTCTTTCTATTGGAGTTGCTCCAGGCTCTCCGCCGAGGGAGCGACGTCGAGGCGCTGCCCCACTCGGTGGAGGGGTTGATCGGAGCCCGCATCGACAAGCTGCCACCGGCGGACCGGACGTCGCTGCGTCAAGTGGCGGTTTTGGGAGCTGGTTTTGGAATGGAGCACATGCCGGTGGTGCTGGCGGAGTCGTATGCCACTGACATTCCTCGCGTCATCAGCCGCCTCAGTGACTTCCTCACTTCTGACCAGGGCGGGTGGGTCCGCTTCAATCACGCATTGTTCCGCGATGTCGCCTATGAGGGTCTGCCATTCCGCACCCGTATGCATCTCCACGGCCAGGTGGGCGACTCGATACGTGGGGCGGCGGGCGACGCACCCGAAGATCAGGCGGCGCTGCTATCCCTCCACTATTTCTTCGCCAGCCGCTGGGACGACGCTTGGCACTTTTCCAAGGTTGCGGGGGACCGGGCCAAGGAGATCTACGCCAACGGCGAGGCTGCCGGATTCTATGCGCGAGCGGCAGACGCGGCACGAAAGGTGAATGACATCCCCCCGCCAGACGTCGCCGTGATCTTGGAGGCTCTGGGCGACGTCACCGATCGGGCCGGTGACTCCAAGAAGGCGGACAGCGCCTACCGCTCGGCGCGTCGCTTGCTTGCCGGCGATCCCGTGGGTGAAGCCAGGCTGCTCTGGAAGCAGGCCTGGATCAGGGAGCGGGTGGGCCGTTACTCGCAGGCTTTGCAATGGGCCCGCCGCGGCCACCGGACCCTCGAAGGTATCGACGGCGGCGAGGCAGCCAAGCAGCGAGTTCGACTCTCCAACTTGCGCGCCGCTCTACGACTCGAACAGGGGCACAGCGCAGATGCCATCGGGTGGTGCCACCAGGCCATCGTGGATGCGAAGGCTGTGGATGACAAGGATGCGCTGGCCCACGCCTACATGTTGCTCGGACTGGCTTTAGAAGCGATCGGAGATCCGGA
>CAYUKI010000181.1:0-5136 GCA_964445235.1 uncultured Acidimicrobiia bacterium
GGCTTCGTCGACTATGGGGACCTGGTGAGGTTGGCATACCGGCTGATCACCGAACATGCCGCCGTCGCCGGCATGGTTGCTGCCCGCTACCGGGCTCTCCTTCTCGACGAGTACCAGGACACAAACCCGGCCCAACGGGAACTTCTCAGGGCGATCTTCAAAGACGGCTTTCCACTGATGGCGGTCGGCGACCCGGATCAGACCATCTATGAATGGCGCGGGGCCTCGCTGCGGAACTTCGCCGACTTTCCCCTCCACTTTCCCGACCACTCCGGTACACCGGCCGCCACCCTGCCACTGGCGCTCAATCGACGCTCGGGTTCGACGATCATCGCCGTGGCCAACGCCATCCGCAGCCGCGTGGAGCCGTTCCGCCCGTTGCTACAAGCCCTGCCCGACGCCGCCCCTGGGCTGGTCGCCGTCTCGTGGGCTGCCACCGCCGTAGACGAGGCCGCCTTCATCGCCAATCGAGTGGAGGCCGCCCACGCCGGCGGCCGGCCGTATGGGGATGTGGCGGTCCTGTTCCGAAAGAACAAGGACATCCGTCTCGTTCACGACGCACTGGCACAAAGAGACATTCCTGTGGAGGTGGCCAACTTGGGCGGGTTGCTCTCGGTACCGGAGGTAGCCGACTTGCACGCTTGGCTGCGGATCCTCGAATACCCCGAGGACGGACCCGCCTTGCTTCGAATCCTGACCGGTTGGCGCTTCCGGCTTGGACTTGGTGACCTGCGCCCCCTCGCTACCTGGGCGGCGCGCGGCGGCTCCGATGACATGGAGGGCAATTGGCCGGCTCTCACCTTGCTCGAGGGGATCGACCATCTCGACGAGCTGGCCGATCTCGATCCCCGGGCCCGAAAGGCTCTGGAGCGATTCGTGTCGGAGTACCGCACCCTCCTCTCGGAGGCGCAGGGAGTGCACCTGGGCGAGTTGGTGCGGAGGATCCTCGAGGCGACCAGGGCGTGGGCAGAGATCGACGCCATGTCGGATTCGGCGGCCCTCTCCGCTCGCCTGAACGTGTACCGGTTCCTCGACCTCGTCGACGACTGGAGCCCAATCGAAGGCAGGCCATCACTGCCGGCTTTCCTTTCCCACCTGGCCATCATGTCGGAAGAAGCGACGGAGGAGCTGGACACCGCTCGGTTATCCGGCGCCGATGCCGTCGTGCTGCTCACCGTCCATCGCGCCAAGGGGTTGGAATGGCCGCTGGTGTTCGTGCCTGCAGTCAGCAACGACAACTTCCCGGCCCGGCCGCTGGCAGCCGAGGATCCCTACCGGTTCGCGCAGTTCCTCCCCTTCGAGTTGCGCCTCGACGCCGATCAGGGGATCGACGCCAATACCCCCGAATCGACACGGAAGGCATACCTCGACAACCGCCATCTCTCCCAGGAGTGGCGGATCGCCTATGTGGCTGCCACTCGCGCCAAGGAAGAGCTCTACTGGAGCGGCGCCTATTGGTACGGCAGCCCCGAGCCCAGGGAAACCGCCGCCAAACCGAGCGCGCTGTTCGAGCTGGTGGCAAACCAGCCAGGCGTGATTGACCTGGGGCGGGCCGACGCCGGCCCGGCTCCCGAAGTGCTTCGCCTAGAACCTGGTGATGCCGCCCCCGATCCGGTCTTTCCGGAAGGCTGGGAGGAAGGGTTCCGCCGCGCCCTCGCGGAAGGCGCCTATCCGGCTGATCGCGCCGGGCAACTGGCCGCAGCAGAGTCTTTCGCCAAGGAAGTGGACTCGTTTCGTCAACTAGTACTGGAACTACCCGCCGAAACGCTTCAGCCAGCGGCGCCAGGTCCATTGCGAACCTCGGTGTCGGGGCTGGTGACCTACGCCACGTGCCCCAAGCAATTCTTCTGGTCGGAGGTCGACCGGCTTCCCCGCATGCCGTCGCCGGCTGCGCGGCGGGGCTCCGAGATCCACCGGCGGATTGAGCTGCACAACCTCGGACGCGTGCCGTTCGAAGACCTGGCCGACGTGGAATACGACGTAATGGCAGAAGTGGATTACGCGGGTGGGGTGGATCCCTTCGCCGCCTTTCTCGGCTCCGAATACGGCCGGAGGCCCCCGCTGTTGGTAGAGGCGCCCTTCGACCTCCGCCTGTCCGGTGGAGCCCACATTGCCGGTCGAATCGACGCGGTCTATCAGCATGGCGCGGGCGACGTGGAGGTGGTCGACTTCAAGACGGGGAGCCCTTCGGCGAGCCCTTCGTCCCGCGTCCAGCTCCAGGCCTACGGTTTGGCGGTCAACGAGGGCGGCTTGTTGCACGAGCCGCCCGCCAAGCTGGCCGTTTCCTTCCTCTACCTCGGGGGAGCGCTGGTCAGAGTGTCAGAACCCGTCGACGACGGCTGGCTGGCAGCCGCCCGTTCGGACTTGGAGTTGCTCGCCGCTCGAATCGAGGCGGCCGAATGGCCACCTACCCCGGGTGATCAGTGCCGGCGGTGCGATTTCCTCAGATTCTGCCCAGAAGGCCGCTCACACTTGGCCGAGAACGGCCCCGCTCAGCGAATCCCGGTGTCGTAGACCAGATTTCCGACCTCTACGGGCTGGCCCGCCACCGCCACCTCAATGGGAGCTGCGGTGCCCAACAACCCCTCGACCGACGAGGGAACCAGTTGGTAGCGGCCGTCGGCCAGCTCCACGGCGAAGGTTCCGGCGCCGTCAGTGGTCACGGTCGCGATCAGGTCACCTTCCCCATCGAACACCTCGATGACCGCCCCGCTCACCGAACGGGGCGCACAGGCGGGATCGGGCGGATTCGTCTCGACCGGACAGACCGGCCCGGCCACGGTCCGGCCGGTAACAAGGTGGAGAGGCACTGAGTCGAGCGGCACAGAGTCGGGCGCCGCACATGCCCCCCCAAAAACCAGCAACAGGACCGCCGCCTTGGAGTGGGTGGAGTGGGTGGAGTGCTTGGAGATGGGACGATTAACGCTCATGCCGGGTTGGACGTCGACGAGGCCTTCTTCGGTTGCCGGCTGCACCGCCAGACCGCCAGGGGCGTGCGCAACCCTGCCGGAGACCATGGCTGGACGAGGCGGCGAGATCAGCAAGTTAATCTGAGGCCGGCAAGGCCCCGGGTTTACCACTTCCTTACCCCGCCCGAGCTAATGAGGGGCCATCAATCACGACGAAACGGCCGTGGAAGCAGGCCGAACCGAGACCAGGAGGGATCTTTGATGCGACGAGGCCCAAGACTCGCCGCGCTGATCAGCGTGCTGAGCTACATGTTCATCTACATGGTGGCACCTGCCGCCGTGGCTCAGGAGGCGACCACCCTTTCCCTTGCCACCCCATACCCGGGGGTGGCCGTGGAACCAGGCGACGACGCCAATTTCGACCTCACCGTGGCAACGGCCACCGATGGTCAGGTGACACTGGCGGTCACCGATGTTCCCGACGGCTGGACGGCGGTGCTCCGAGGGGGCGGTTTCGTGGTGCAGGCGGTGACGGTCACTGAGGGAAATGCCCCCAGCCTGCGTCTCGAAGTGGAGGTACCTCCCGAGGCCAGCGAGGGCACCTACGGCATCACCGTCGAAGCCCGCCAAGGGGAAGCCATCACGGTCCTGCCCCTCTCCGTCGAGGTCTCCCTCGAGGCGGTGGGTGGGGTCACCATGACCCCCGAGGCGCAACTCCTCAACGGGGCCTCCGACGCGACTTTCACCTTCAACCTCGACATCGAGAACGACACCCCCGCCGAGGTCACCCTGGAACTCTTCGCCATCGGGCCGGAAGGCTGGCAGGTGCAGGCTCAGCCGGCCGGCCAACGTCAGGCGAGCTCGGTAACCGTCACGGCCGGCGGCACCTCCCGCATCACTGTGACCGCCAACTCCGCCGTCGACACGACGGCCGGAGACTACGAACTTCTGGCGACCGCCAGCGGAGGCGGTCACCAGCTCCAGGTTCCATTGCTGGTTCGCATCACCGGGACCTTTGATATGACGTTCATCACCGCCGAGGAACGCCTGAATGCCGAGGTGAGCGCGGGTAATCCCAGCCAGCTCAGACTGTTGGTGATCAACACCGGTACCGCACCGCTGCGCGGCGTCGTGTTGAGCGCCACTGCCCCCTCGGGATGGGAGGTGGCCTTCACACCGGATGGCATCGACGCCGTCGAGGCGAATGCCACCACCGAGGTCGTTGCCACCATCACCCCGGCTGGGAACGCCATCGCCGGGGACTACGTCATCTCGTTCCGGGCGAACGTGGCGGAAGTGCAAAGCTCGATCGAGGTTCGCACGACGGTCAACCCATCGGCGGTGTGGGGGTTCGTCGGTATCGGCGCCATCGCCGTCGCCCTGGCCGCGCTGGCGTGGGTGTTCCGCCGGTTCGGCCGGAGGTAGCGGTGCCGGAGCCGACCATCCGGACGACCGGCCTCACCAAGACCTATTTCGACCGTACGGTGGTCAACAACCTGAACCTGGAAGTGCAGGCCGGCGAGGTGTTCGGTCTGCTCGGGCCCAACGGCGCCGGCAAAACAACCACGATCCTGATGCTCCTCGGCCTCACAGAACCATCCGCCGGCCGGGTCGAGGTGCTCGGCATGGATCCGGCCCGCCAGCCGCTCCAGGTGAAGGCCCGGGTCGGGTATCTGCCAGATGCTGTCGGCTTCTACGAGGGGCTGAGCGGCCGCCAGAACCTCCGCTACACCGCCCGCCTGAACCGTATCGAATCCGACGAGACCGAAGGGCGGATCGAGTCGGTGCTTGCCGACGTCGGGTTGATCGAAGTGGCCGATCGGCTCGCCGGGGTCTATTCGCGAGGCATGCGACAGCGGCTTGGCATTGCCGACGCCCTCCTGAAGAAACCCGGCATCCTCATCCTCGACGAGCCCACCGCCTCGATCGACCCCGAAGGCGTCGCGGAGATCCTCACCCTGATCAGACGGCTGGCCGACGACCAAGGCGTGACCATCCTCCTCTCCAGCCATCTTCTCCACCAGGTCCAGACCATCTGCGACCGGGTGGCGATCTTTGTCGCCGGCAACGTGGTCGCCCAGGGACGCACCCACGAGTTGGCCGCGGCCGGAAAAGGACCCGAACACCTGGAGGTGGGAGTAGACGCCGACGCCACCTCGGTCCGCCGAGTTCTCGAAGAGGTCGGTTCGGTGGTCTCGGTCAACCCCTCGAGAAGTCAGCCACGAGT
>CAYUKI010000182.1:0-5129 GCA_964445235.1 uncultured Acidimicrobiia bacterium
ATCCATCCATGCGCAAACCGTTCGTCGAGGCCATCTCACGCTTGGCAGTGGAAATCAACGCCTCATTCGTTGCCCCGGATTCGGCGGCCCGGGTCGAAACTCCCCTATCGCTTCGGAGCATCCTCGACCGACTCCCCACGGGTCTCCGGATCTTCGCCGACTCGACCGATCCTCTCCGAGCCGCTTGGGAGACCTTCGTACTCCCACACGTTGACCTCTTCGACCGCGATCACTATGAGACCGTCTGGAACGCAGTGGCCAGGAAAGGACCGCCAGGACCGCCTTACGACTGAAGGCTCACTGGGCGTGCCGGCGAACGAATGATGAACTCAAAGCGCCCGATTCCGACTACGGTTGAGTGATGCGTTCCTACGACCTGGGCAATCCCGAAATCGATGCCAAGGTGAAGGAACTGGTGGCAGAGGCGTCGACCAACGGACATCAGGACCTCATCGCCGAGATCGTTACCACCGCCCTCAAGCTTCATCGCGATGGCGCCATCCGCGGTGATCTCAAGTTGATCAACACCGCCCTGAAGGAGATGCGTTACTCGATGGCGGTGTTCGCCCGCCACGACGAACCCAAAGTGACGATGTTCGGTTCGTCTCGGCTCAAACAATCCGACCCCCACTATGAGTTGGCTGTCCGTTTCGCGGCTCTTATGGCGGCGCGCGGCTGGGGTGTGGTCACCGGGGCCGGACCGGGCATCATGGAGGCCGGTAACAGGGGGGCGGGCAAGGAGAACTCGTACGGAGTCAGCATCCGCTTGCCGTTCGAACCGGGCGGCAACGGTTTCCTCGACCCGACTCGGGTCGTCAATTTCAAATACTTCTTCACTCGCAAGCTCGGCTTTGTCAAGGAATCCCACGCCTTCGCCCTGTTTCCGGGCGGATTCGGGACCCTCGACGAGACCTTCGAACTGCTGACGCTCATGCAGACCGGCAAGAGCGACCTGCATCCGATCGTGATGGTGGAGGCACCCGGTACCGGTTATTGGGAACGGTTCATTGAATTCGTGAAGGTGGCCCTGCTGGAACCAGGCATGATCGGTAGCGACGACCTCCACTTGTTCCGATTCTGCACCGACGAGGCGACTGCGGTTGACGAGCTTTGCCGGTTCTACGCCAACTATCAGTCTCAACGCTACGTCGAGGGTCTATTGGTGTTGCGATTGAAGGTGTCCCCTTCCCTAGAGGAGGTCGCCCTTCTCAACGAGCATTTTGCCGATATCGTCGCCGGGCCTCCGCTCCAGGTAGCGGTTCCGAGCCCTGTCGAGATGGAGGACGATGACCAACTGAGCCTGGCCCGGGTCAGCCTCGGTTTCGATCGGAGGAGCTATGGCCGGCTTCGTCAGCTCATCGACCGCCTGAACACGCTGGTGAACGTTCCCGAGATAGTGAACCCCCCCAATCCTTCCTGGGAAGACCTGCCCGATCAGGGCTAGCCCGTCCGAGTCCTTTCCGTCCCCGGCTAGAATCGGTCCGTGCGAGAGATCCTTTCCGACCTGGTCGCCGAGCAACAGCAGCTGGATCAGTTCCTCCAGCACATGACTCCAACCCAGTGGAAGGTCGCCACGCCTGCCAAGGGCTGGACCGTTCTCGACACCGTGTCACATCTGGCCGATTCCGAGGAGCTGGCCGCCGACGCCGTCAACGGTGGGAATCGCCTCCAGACCTTCAGGCATGCCTCAGACCTAGATGCCCTTCGCCAGGAAGCGGTGAAGAAGGGCCGCAAGATGCGGTACCAGGACGTGATCGAATGGTGGCGGGGGGGGAGGGCCAAGGTGGTCGAACCGCTCTCTCGGATGAGACCGGACGAGCGGGTCGAATGGATCGCCGGTGACATGAGCGCCAAGACCCTGGCTACGTCGCGGCTCATGGAGACCTGGGCACACGGACTCGACATCTATGCCGCCACGAAGACCGAGGTTGTGGACACTCCTCGTATCCGTCATGTCTGCTGGTTGGCCTGGAAGACCCTGCCCTATGCGTTCAAGACCGCCGGTGAGGACTATTCGCCGGTACGGGTCGAGGTCATGGGACCTGGCTACGCCAAATGGGTGTACGGGCCCGCCGACGCCGACGACGTGATCAAGGGTCCGGCCGGGTTGTGGGCTCGGTTGGGGGTCCGCCGGATGACCCTCAAGCAGGCCACCGGTCTGAAGGCCACGGGCGAAACGGCCGAGTTGGCGCTGAAGGTAGTTCGCGCCTACCTATGACCGTTCCCATCCCCAGGCTGTTGGGGATGGTTCATAGCGGCCCGCTCCCCGGCTCTCCTCGATTCGACGGTGATTTGGATCGAGTCGTGGAGCTTGCCTGCCGCGACGCAACCATCTTGGTCGAGGCCGGGTTTCCTGCCCTCATCGTCGAGAACTACGGCGACGCTCCCTTCTTTGCCTCCGACGTTCCGCTGGTCACCGTCGCCGCCATGACGAGAGTCGTGGTGGCAGTGGCGGGTTTGGGCGTCGCGGTGGGTGTAAACGTCCTCCGCAACGACGCGATGGCGGCCATGGCCATCGCCGCCGCCACCGGCGCCTCCTTCGTCAGGATCAACGTCCTCGCCGGTTCCATGTTCACCGACCAAGGGCTGATTGAAGGTAGGGCGGCCGAGGTCCTTCGCAGCCGGCGGGCGCTCAACTCCAACGTCAAACTCTTGGCCGACGTCTTCGTGAAACACGCCCTCCCGCCTCCCGGCCTGACGATCGAACAGGCAGCTCTGGACACCTGGGTGCGAGGGGGGGCCGACGTGCTGGTGGTATCCGGTAGCGCGACCGGCCAACCCGCCGACCGCCGTGCGGTCCAGGCAGTCCGCACCGCCGTTCCGGACGCTCCCCTGCTACTGGGGTCGGGAGTCTCGGCCGCCAACCTCGGCGCCTGGTCAGACCTCGTTGATGGCGCCATCATCGGAACCTCGATCAAGGTGGGGAGCCTGACCACGAATCCGGTCGACCCGGCGCAGGCCCAAAAGGTCGTGGTGGTGGCGGCGGCGGCGGGTTGGTTATGACCGCCGACCCCGACACCGCCTGAAGAAACAGGCGGCGGCCGGGGAACATCTTGGCCGGTGGGGTCCCGTCCACCGGCCCGGTGCGCTAACAGACGCAAGCGCCCAGCACTCTCGGTGGTCGGCAGCCCACTATGAGTCGCAAGACCCGTGTAACACCCCTCCGGCCACGGGTACTTTCCTCTTGCCTCGCCAGATGATTGATCAACTTGTTAACGCCATGCGGGCCTGCGGCGATGACCTCGTCGCCCACGGCTTCCGGGTCGCCGACCTGGCGGTGAAGCTCGGCCGCCATCTCGGAATCGATGACGCCAGCCTCACGCATCTGTCGATAGCCGGCGTGCTCCATGACGTCGGCAAGGTTGGCGTCGAAGCCGGGGTTCTCGGAAAACCAGGCCCCCTCAACCACATCGAGCGCCGCCAAATGGAGCATCACCCCCGCTTCGGACGGGCCCTTCTCCACCACCAGGTTCACCCACGCGTCGCCGAAGCGGTGTTTTCCCATCACGAACGCTTCGACGGCCTCGGCTACCCCCGCCGACTGGCCGGGACCGAAATACCGTTCCTGGCCAGGATCCTCTTGGTAGTCGACGCCTTCGACGCCATGACTTCGGACCGTTGCTACCAAGCGGCGCGCTCTGCAGAGGCAGCCCTCGACGAGCTGATGGTGTATGCCGGCACCCAATTCGACCCCGAAGTGGTGGTGGCCTTCCTGGAAGCGATCGACGTCGAACCGTCAATCGTCATCCAGGTCGCCTGACATCATCCCGCCGGAGAGCATCCAACCTACTCGGGTCCCTTACTATCCTCGTCGGGAAGGAGGGACATGGATCACGACATCGGCAAAGCTCTGTCCAACTCAGCGCTGATGGCAGCCCTCACCGACCGCCAGCGTCAGCAGATAGCCAGCATCGCCAAGACCCGGTCGTTCGGGCCAGGAGATGTGATCGTGTCGGAAGGGTCACCCGGCGCACTGGCGATGTGGGTGGTCGTGGAGGGCAGGGTTTCGGTCACCAGGGAAGGCCGGCGACTCAACGAACTTGGACCCGGTTCCCACATCGGTGAGATCGCGCTGCTGAGTTCGCAGGGAACCACTCGCTCGGCCACCATCACCGCCCTCGAACCCACCACCGTTCTACAGATCACGAGGTGGGACCTTGTGCCGATGATCAAGGCGAACCCGGAGATCGCTCAGGCGTTCATCGAGGAGCTGGCCCGCCGGTTGATCGCCGCCGATTCTCGCCTGGTCGAGCTGACTGGCTGATTACAGGCATGGGCGGCATCACTCTTCATACCCACGGTTGCCGCGGCTCGAGTCCGGTGGCCGGTGCCGATTTCGACCACTACGGCGGTCTCACCACGTGTTTTGAGATCGTGACGGGATCAGACCGGGTCATCCTCGTCGATGCCGGCACCGGGATCCATAGCCTCCTCAACAGCCGCCCCGCCGACACCCGTTACTCCATATTCCTCACCCACGTCCACTGGGATCACATCCAGGGTCTGCCGTTCTTCACCCCCCTCTACAACCCGGCCGCCGACATCGAGTTCTACGGTCGGCCGGTGGATGGCCTCAGTATCGCCGAGGCCATCGAAGGCGTGATGAAACCGCCGTTCTTCCCGGTCTCGTTCCTCGGATCCGCCTCGCGGAAGCGCTATCCCGACCTCGACGGCGGGGCTCGCCTGGGCGACCTGGCAGTGGGCTGGACCGCCCTCTATCACCCCTCCGGGGTAACCGGGTATCGCTTCGAGAAGGACGGGAGAGTCCTGGTGATCGCTACCGACGTCGAAGCCGGTGACGCCGACTCCGATCGGGCCGTCCGCCAGCTGGCGGCCGGTGCCGACGTCTTGGTCCACGACGCCCAGTATTTGCCGGATGAGTACGCGGCCAGCAAAACCGGCTGGGGTCATTCCACTTGGGAGCACGCGGTGGCCGTAGCGGTAGACGCCGGAGTCGGGCAACTGGTTCTCACCAGTCACGACCCCGACCGAACCGATGCCCAGGTGGAGGCAATCGTGACGGCCGCCCGGTCATTCTTTCCCAACACGTTGGCCGCCTACACGGGGTTGAGCCTCCAGGTTTAATGCGGACCGGTTCACTCTCCGGCGATCGCCCAGACCCGTCCGTC
>CAYUKI010000183.1:0-5099 GCA_964445235.1 uncultured Acidimicrobiia bacterium
GAAGAGTTCCTCCAGTGTGGGCGGATGGCTGATCAGGCTCCGTATGCCCAATCCGCTGAGTTTGGCGAGCACATCACCCAAGTGATCGGAGTCGACCTCGAAATCGACCTTGCGGTCGAGGATCCGAAGCCCATACACGCCGGCCAGGCCGGTCATCCCGGAGGGTTCGTTCCTGAGCTCGGCGGAGATGGTTGTCCGGGTCAGGTGCCGCAGCTCGGCCAGGGTGCCGGTCTCCACAGTCCTCCCATCGCGGATGATGCTCACGCGATCGCAGAGCGCCTCGACCTCCGCCAAGATGTGGCTGGAGAGCAAAACCGTCCGACCCTGTGGGCGATCCTCGTTGACAGCGACCCGGAACTCCGCCTCCATCAAAGGGTCAAGACCACCGGTTGGCTCGTCAAGGAGCAACAACTCGACATCGGAGGCGAGCGCCGCCACCAAGGCAACCTTTTGCCGGTTGCCCTTTGAATAGGTTCGCCCCTTCTTGGTCGGATCAAGATCGAAACGTTCGAGCAGCCTCGCCTTTTTGGCCAGATCGAGCCCGCCACGCAGGTGGCCAAGCAGGTCGATCACCTCGCCGCCGGTGAGGTTGGGCCAAAGGTTGACGTCCCCGGGAACGTAGGCCAGCCGGCGATGAAGGTCGGTGGCGTCCCGCCAGGGGTCTCCGCCGAGCAAGGTGGCCCGGCCGGCGTCATGACGGAGGAGACCGAGGAGGATCCGAAGCGTCGTGGTCTTGCCTGCGCCGTTGGGACCGAGGAATCCGTGGACCTCGCCGCCGGCGACCTCCAGATCCAGGCCGTCGAGGGCGCGAGTGCGGCCAAAGGATTTCACCAATCCGGAAACAGAGATGGCTGCTGGCATGATTACCCGAACGTACACGATCCGGCACGGCAGCCGAACTTGTCGCGGTTAGGCATCTGGATTCTGTCACTTGAGGCCCGTAGGTTCGAGCCATGTTCGCCGAGACCCTGTCTATTGCCATGGTCGGGGCCGAGCCCAGGGTGGTGCGTATCGAGGCCCACGTTGGGGAGGCCAAGGAATCCTTCTGTTTGGTCGGCCTTCCCGACACTGCGGTCAGGGAGGCCAAGGACCGGGTCAGGGCCGCGATGGTTTCCTCGGGATTCGAGTTTCCTCATCGGCGGGTGACTGTCAACCTCTCACCCGCCGATCTACCCAAAGCCGGCTCCGCCTATGACCTCCCGATCGCCCTCGGGGTGCTTGCCGCCAATGGCACCATCGATCGGAAGGCCACCCATGTCGTTGCTGTAGGCGAGCTGGCCCTCGACGGCACCGTTCGCCGGAGCAGGGGTGCCCTGGGGGCGGCGATCGTGGCCGCACGCCGGGGGCTGCCCTGTCTTGTGGCAGACGCAGATGCAGCCGAGGCGTCGAGGGTCGCTGGGGCGGATGTTCGTCCGGTGGCGTCGCTGGCAGAAGCGGTGGCGATTGCCACAGGGTTGGCGGTCCCCAGGTCGATCCAGCCCGTGTCCGTGGTTGGTGTGCCGGCCGGTGTGGACATGTCCGAGGTCCGCGGACAGCCTGTGGCAAGAAGGGCGTTGGAGATTGCGGCCGCAGGTGGTCATCACCTCCTCCTGATCGGACCTCCTGGCGCGGGCAAGACCATGCTGGCGAGGAGGATGCCGACCATCCTGCCGATGCTGGCTCCCACGGAAGCGATCGAGGTGGCGTGTGTGTGGTCGGCGGCCGATCAGGTATTGCCGTCCGAGGGGGTGCCCCCGTTTCGGTCCCCCCACCACACGGCCTCGCTCGCCGCTCTGGTGGGAGGCGGTTCCGGTCATATCGTGCCCGGGGAGCTGTCCATGGCCAACCGGGGCGTCCTGTTTCTCGACGAGTTGGGTGAATTCCCGCGTCACCTTCTCGATGCCCTCCGCCAGCCTTTGGAGGAGGAGGTGATCGTGGTCGCCAGGCGAGGTTCGACCGTCCGTTTTCCGTGCCGTACCCAGTTGGTGGCGGCAACAAACCCATGCCCGTGTGGTTACAAAGGCGACAGGCGGCGTCCGTGTCAATGTTCTCCTGCGGTTGCCGACCGCTACCGGCGCCGCCTGTCCGGCCCTCTCCTTGACCGCTTCGACATGCGGATCAGCGTGGCCCAACCCGATCCGGAGCGGTTGTTGGGCTCGGCCGAGGAAGATTCCGAGGCGATCAGGTCGCGGGTCGAGGCTGCCCGCCGCATTCAGGTGGGTCGAGGTTCGCTCAACCGATCCCTCACTCGCGGCCGGCTCGACACCGAGCCGGTCGACGAAGCTGCCCGCTCACTGCTCAGGGGTGCGCTGGAGAAGGGGAAGCTGACAGGGAGAGGACTCGACCGTGTGCGCAGGGTGGCAAGGACCATCGCCGACCTGGCTGGAAGCAGGGACATCTCGGCCGAGCATGTTGGTGAGGCTCTTGCCTACCGGAGCGATCTGTGAGTGAGGTCCACGTTCTGTCTCGGGGGGAGATGCCATCTCATCTCGCCGAGCTGGCCGACGCGCCCGAGGTTCTCTATTGCAGGGGTGTGCTACCTACCCGGCCGGGCGTGGCGATCGTGGGGACCAGGCGCGCCACCCCCTACGGGCGGGCAATCTCGAGGTCGTTCGGCCGGGCGGTGGCCACCGCCGGGTGGCCGGTGGTGAGCGGCCTGGCACGGGGGGTGGACGGGCTCGCTCACGAGGGAACTCTGGAGGTTGGAGGAATCGGGGTGGCGGTGCTGGGCTCGGGGATCGACGTCTGGTACCCGGCCGAGCATCGCCGCCTTGGGGAGGGTCTCATCTCGGGGGGTGGTGCGGTTGTCTCCGAGTTCGGCCCTGGTACGCCCCCCGAGCCGTGGCGGTTTCCCTGCCGAAACCGGATCATCTCCGGCTTGTCGAAGGTGGTTGTTGTCATCGAGGCGGCGAGAACCGGGGGCGCCCTCATTACCGCCCGTCTGGCCCTCGATCAGGGCCGTGACGTCATGGCCGTGCCGGGTGACATCGGTCGGCCGGCATCGGAGGGCTGCAACCTCTTGATTCGCGATGGGGCCATCCCTGTGCTGGGTGCAGAGGATCTCATCGAGGCCCTCACGTTGTTGTTGGGAGCGCCGCCGTCCAGCCCCGCGAAGCCTCATACCGGCTCGGATCTCATGGCGTTGATTCCGGCTGGCGGTATCCCACTCGAGGACCTCGTGCTCGCCCACGGAACCCCCACCCCGTTTGTGCTGGCAGAGCTGGCGCGCCTCGAGGCCGGCGGATTCATCCACATAGATGGGGGCAACGTTGCGGCTCTGTGAGATGAGCCCGGCGTACCATGGCCGTGCCTATGCCGGCGGTACCCCCACTTCCCCTTTGGGCCGCACCGATGGTCGGTGCCTATCTGGAGCGGCTGGCCGTGCAAAGAAGGCTGTCGTCCCACACGATCGCCGCCTATAGGAGGGACCTCTCCCAGTTCTTCGAATTCTCCTCCCGTGCAGGGGTGAGTGAAGTTGGCCAGGTTGACCGGCGCCTGTTGCGCCGCTACCTGGCGCAACTCGATACGCGAGGATTCGTCAGGGCGTCGATGGCACGCAAGACGTCGGCCATCCGGGCGTTCTATACCGACGCCACACTTAGGGGGATGGTGGAGTCCAACCCAGCCGATGGCCTTGCCAAACCCAGGTCCGTTGAGCGGCTCCCACACTCTGTGCCCAGTCGCCGGTTGGGTTCCTTGCTTGACGGCATCAGCGGGTCCGGCCCCGTCGACCTGCGTGACAGGGCAATACTCGAGCTCCTGTACGCCACCGGCTGTCGGGTTTCGGAGCTGGTATCGCTTCGGGTGACAGACCTCGGCGCTGATCACCTCACCGTCACCGGCAAGGGCGGCAAGATCCGTTCGGTGCCGGTCGGTCGCCCTGCCCGGCGTGCCCTTGCCACCTGGGTCGAAGCTGGGCGCCCTCACCTGGCGAAAACGAGCAGCGGCGCAGCCGTTTTTGTCGGGATGCGAGGAGGTCCTCTCGATGGTCGGGGCGTGCGCCGGGTGGTGCAATCGAGGCTCGGCACCTTCCCCCATGCCCTCCGGCATGCCTTCGCAACGCACATGCTGGAGGGAGGGGCCGACCTCAGGGCTGTGCAGGAATTACTGGGACATACCGACCTGGGGACAACCCAGCTTTACACTGCCGTTACGCGTGACCACCTCAGGACCACCTTCCAGCTCAGCCACCCGAGGGCCTGACGGCCTGTCGGCCACGTCCGAGCTTTGGGCTCGTTTCAAATCGAGCGCCGACGCCGCCGCCCGAGAAGCTCTCATTCTCTACTTCTCGCCTCTGGTCAAGTTCGTGGCCGGACGTATGGCGATGAACCTGCCGCGCAGTGTCGATCCGTCCGATCTGGTGTCGTACGGCATCTTCGGGCTCATCGACGCCATCGACAAGTTCGAACCCGAACGGGGATTCAAGTTCGAGACGTACGCCATCAATCGAATCAAGGGAGCGATTCTCGACGAGTTGCGCGCCCTCGATTGGGTTCCCCGCTCGGTGCGTTCGCGGGCACGGGAGATCGAACGGTCATTGGCCGAGCTCGAGCATCGGTTTCAGCGGACACCGTCCGACGAGGAACTCGCCGCCCATATGGGGGTGGAGGTGGAAAACCTCCGTACCAATCTTGCCGAGATCTCGTCCTCCGGCATGGTCGCCCTCGACGATCTGGTCGGGGCAGAAGGGGGGGCATCGATGGGCGAGCTCCTGCCCGACCCCGCCGGTGTTAGTCCCGAGGCCGCCTTCCAGACCGAAGAGACCCGACGTGTGCTCTCCGATGCCATCAACCGGCTTCCCGACCGGGAGCGGCTGGTGGTCACCCTCTACTACTTCGAAGGTCTCACTCTTGCCGAGATCGGCAACGTACTCGGAGTCACCGAGTCGAGGGTGTGCCAGATCCACGCCAAGTCCGTCATGAGCCTCAAGAACAGAATGGCGGAACCCACATTCCGTTGATTTCCTGGGGGCGGGTTCGTCTACCTACACTGGCTTTCATCACACACGCCGGCGCTTCCTCCTGGTCCTAACGGTGTGAGGAGGCCGATGAGGCTGGTCAATGCGACCCGCCGGCGGAGGACAAACCAGAGAGAGGAGAGTGCACCGTGCCGACGGTGAC
>CAYUKI010000184.1:0-1047 GCA_964445235.1 uncultured Acidimicrobiia bacterium
GCCGACCACGCCGATCGGGTGCAACCGGCCGCTGCGGCAGCGGGGGGGGGCTTGGCATTGCGGGTCATACCGTCGGAGGGCCTGAGTATTGTCTCAGCTGGTTGATGGTTAGGCGAGGACGGGGTCGTGGGCCGGAGCCCATAGCTCTCGCCATCCTTCCGCCGTCAACAGACCCCGATTGTGGAAGAACACCAATCGGGCCAGCGCCAGAAACGGAGTCGAAAAGAAGACCTTTTCGATGAGCTGGTCGTTGGCGGCGCGTTCGAAGGCCACCCGTAGACGAGATTTCCAGGCGAAGGACGGCAAATCGCGTTGGAGGATCACCGCCGGGTCGGGTCCGCCGTCGAGTAGGTGGGAGGCGACAGAGCGTCCCGCCAGGCGGCCCAACCGAATGGCGTTGTGGATACCTCCGGCGGTCAACGGCGAGACCTGACCGGCGGCGTCGCCCACCAACAGCGCACCGGGGCGCGAGTAGGGACGAACGACCCCACCAACCGGGATCGGGCCGGCGCGGTGCCCGACCACACGTGCGTTCGAGAAGTTGAAAAGGGGGGCGATCTTGGCGACGAAGCGCTCGAGCTGTGGTCGATTGCCCCGCCGTCCGGCCAAACCGACCTGGACCGTCTCGACACCTGGCACCACCCAGGCGATGTAACCGGGGGCGAGTTCGGCATCGAGGAAAACATGTAGGCGGTCTTCGCCGGTGTCGAGGCCAACGTACTCGGCCTCCACCCCGAAGAGTAAGCGCTTATTGATGCCCAGTCCGAGGCTGGCCGCCACCCGGGACCGTGCTCCGTCGGCACCGACCAAGTACCGAGCCGATCGCTCGCTCACTCTCCAACCCGAAGCGACCACCTCGGCTCCCCTGAATCTCACCCCGTATTCGATGGTCGCTCCCGCCCCTTCGGTCTGACGCGCCAGCCATCGCATCAGCCCGGGAGTATCGGTGGCGTAGAAGCTGTAGCCGGGAGCGGCCAGATCGACCCACCGCCGCCTCGGCGAATAGAGCCTGACCCGATCGATCTTTCGCACCAGGGGCCGGGGGAC
>CAYUKI010000184.1:1057-5084 GCA_964445235.1 uncultured Acidimicrobiia bacterium
AAGGTTCGCGGGCCTTGCGGCGAAACCAGTCTGCCCCAGGGGCCGGGGGACGTCGATCTCATCGGCCACCTCGTGGACCAGGATGCCGGTGGTGTGGGGGGCGGCACCCGGCTCCGGCTTGCGATCGATGACCCGAGTGTCGAGGCCCAGGGTGGCGGCGGCCTTGGCGCATGACAGACCGGCGAAGCGGGCGCCCACAACGAGGAGGTCGGTCATGAGGGGCTCACCGTAACCCGCCTGGCGCCTAACTCAACCGGCAAACCGCTGAGGCGGGATTCCTCGGCGGTGAAGGCAAGGAGATGACTCTCGAGCGCGACCTGCACGTTGGTCAGACCCGGTGAACCGTCGGTGACTCTGGAGAGAAAGGCCTCGATCAGTCCGTCGTCGCCCCCTCCGTGTCCGCCTCCCACGGTCGGGATCGGGACCGCGGTGGTGGCACCATCACGGTGGTCGGACACCTCGATCACCTGTCGACGGCCGAAGATACCGCGCAACGTGGCCCGGGTGCCGTCATAGCGCATGGTCCGGGACTCCTCGTGCGAGTGACCGTGCATGATCAGGTTGGTGGTGGAGCCGTCCTCATGTTCCATGAGCACCGCCTGGTGGTCGACAACGTCGGAGCCTGCCGTGTACACGCAGCGCCCGTAGGGGCCGTCGCGGAGCGCGGCTCGGCGGGCCTCCATGCTGAGGTCGTCGGTGATGACGTGGACGGGCCAGCCGGTCCATTGCGGGTTTAGATAGATCCGGCGGGCATCGAAGGGGCAGTCAACCAGACACCCGTCGGTGCAGCGGGGCAGGGCTTGGGGGGGGGCCTGTTCGGGCCGGAAATGCATGAGCGAACCGAACGAGGACAGGCGTCGCACCGGGCTCGGTAAGTTCCAGCTGAGGATGTCGAAGTCATGGCAGCACTTCTGGACGATCATGGGCGTCGACAGTCCCGCCTGCGCCCAGTTTCCCCGTACGAACGAGTGGGCCATGTGCCAGGCGACGACGTTCTCACGATGCTCAACCGTGACCACATCGCCGAGGCGACCCGAGGAGATCACCTCGTGCACAGTTTGGAAGAAAGGCGTGAAGCGGAGGACGTGGGCGATATGAAGGCGGGCGCGTCCGGGGTCGCCGGCCAGACGCAGGCAATCCTCGAAGGTGGCGGCCATCGGTTTCTCCAAGAGAACCTGGTACCCGAGCGACAGGGCGGCCAACGCGGGCTCTAGATGATGACGGTCGTTCGAGGCGATGATGGCCGCCTCGGTGAGCCGTCCGGCGGCAATTAGCTCGGCGGCGTCGGCGTAACGCCGGGAGGGGGGAATGTGGTGCCGACCCGCGAACGCCTCTCGCCGACCTGGGTCGGGTTCGGCGACCGCCACGAACCGAAGGCGTTGGGGATTGGCTTCCGCCCAGGCTCCATAGACGTGGCGGCCTCTCTGACCGGCTCCGACCAGCACCGCCGCCACGGGTTTCATCGATGCATTCTGCCTGCTGAAGGAACCCGGAGTGCTCAAGTCCCGGCCGGGCGGGTAGGTTCGGGTTGTTATGAGATGGCTGCTCGACTATCCGCGGGGGCTCCACCCGCTCGCGCCGGGCGAGAGCGAATACGCGGAATTGAGGATTCACGGGGTGGGGGGGGCGCCTCCCGAGCACATCCTCCACGATCCGGAGCCGATTCCGGTGTCGGGCGACAAACATGCTGCCTTCTACCGCCCCCGCCATGGCGCCAGCTGGTCGGCGGATCCGGGAGGCGGGGAACGGCCCGCTGCGTTTCCGGTGGAAGCCTATTCATGGGGGGGCTTGACCTCGGCCGACTGGACCCGCGCCTTTTGGATCCTTCTCCTCCCCTTCGCCCTCGCCAACGCCGCCGGCTGGATGCACCCAAAGGGCGCCACCGTGCGCCGGGTCTTGTCCCGACTCTTTGCCCTCGGCCTCACCGTGATGGTGGCCATGATGATCACCGCCATTTCCGTCGACATAATGGCCTACCAGTGCGGCGTGGTGGTTGCCGATTGCGCTTCCGATCACTGGTGGCTGACGCCCCTCGAGATGGTGGGAGCTCGTCTCGGTCCTGCGGTGGCGGAGGGGACCTTGGTGGCGGTCTGGCTGGTCGCGGCGATCTGGCTGGTCGGCTTGCCCGGCTTCAAAGCCTTCGAGGAGTTCGACACCAAAGCTGTTCTTCCCGACCTCGCACGATCTGAGGAGGGAGAACCCGGCATGGACAGCCCTTCGTTCTGGGACGGCTCGGCGCCGGTCCGCCGCCTGCGGAGATTGCATCTGGCGGCGGGATTGGGGACGGTGACCAGCCTGGTAGACCTCGGGATTGCCCGATTGGGGGGGGGAAGCGAGTTCGCGGTCCTGGCGGTGGCCAGCGTCGCTCTGCTTTGCTCAGTCATCACTCCCATCGCCCTGCCGATGACCTGGAGTCGGCAGGCGGGCCTCATCGACAGGTGGTCGGCGGCGGTGGTGGCAATTGGGTGGGCGCTCGTGGGCTCCACCCTGTTGCTGGCCTTCACGATGACCGGTGTTGAGCTGGAGGCGCTGCCGATTCTCTATCCAGGGGTGGTCGGTGCCTCCTACTTCCTCACCGCTGTCCAAACCCTGCTCGTGGTGGCGTTGTTGGGAACGGCGCGACGACTCGCCAGCGACGTGGTCTTGGTGACCGTCGGGGCCTGGTTCACCTGGCTGTTGATCGATCGCCGGTTGTGGTGGCCCGCGATTGGATTGGTGGCGGCGTTGTTCGTGACGTTTGTGACCAGACGGGAGTTCGGCTTGCGGGCCTCGTTCTTCGGGCTAGGGATGGCGGCGACCAGTGCCCTAGCCGCCTTCATGCTCTCGTCTCTATGGTCCGGCTCAGTGATCCGTCTGGTGGATTACCTGGGCATTGGACTGGTCCCGGACGGCCGCACCTTGGTCAGTGCCGAACCGGTCCTTGTCTACCCGGAATGGCACGAGTGGTCGGCGGTCTCTTTCGCATTCTTCTTGGGGCTGATCTTGCTGGCGTTGCTCGTGCTGTTCGTGTTCCCCCGACCCCTTGGTCGCCCCGAGGACGCCGACCAGGTCGAGGGGGACTTCCATCTCTCTGACGAGAAGTCTCGACGTTTCGCCAAGGTCGTCGGTGCCTATCGCCGCGTGCGCATAGTCGGCGTGGCCGATCGGATCCTGGCGGGAGTGCTGCTGGCGGGCCTGCTCTTCGGAATGATCACCGTGGCGGCGAGTGTGGTCGACGGATCGGCCCGGTTCGCCTCGTGGTTGGTGACGGCGTCTGGTTGGCTGGTGGCCGGCGTCCCGGTCGCCATGGCCACGGCGGCGCGTTTCGCTGTCACCAGTGCGGCATGGAGGCGGGCGATCGGTTCCCTCTGGGACGTCGTCACCTTCTTCCCCCGGGTGATTCATCCCTTGGGTCCGCCCTGTTACGGCGAGCGAGCGGTACCACAGCTGGCGTGGCGGCTGCGGTATCTCTCGGAGCGGGGGGGGGTGGTCGCCAGCGCCCACAGCCAAGGAAACGTCGTGCTTTCCTCCGCTCTGTCGCTTCTCCCCGGCCCGTTTGATCGGCTGCGTGTTATCACTTACGGATCGCCGCTCACGATCCTCTATGGCCGGGTCTTTCCCGCCTACTTTGGCGATGACCTTCCCGACCGGCTCGCCGCCAAGATCGGCCCGGGTCGGTGGCGACATGCCTACGCGGCCACCGATTGGCTCGGAACTCCCTTGTTCTCCTCGACCGCCGAGAGCGACCTGCGGGTGCTCGACCCTCACCGTTGGGGACCGGTGTCTCCCGGCGACCTCCCCCCCCCAATTCTGGGCCACTCCACCTACCACCGGCACCCCGACATCGAGGCCTTGGTCCGCAGCCAGCTCACCAACCTGGCCGACCCAGCGGTCTGAACCTTTTCCTCTGCTTTTGGCGCGCCAACTCCGACCTATAGGTCGTGATTGGCGCGCCAGAACGGGGTTTGGGCGGTCCTCGGCGGCCGAAGCGAGGGGGTAACCTCGACCACCGTGACGATCGCCACGCGACTGGACCGGTTCGGCGAGA
>CAYUKI010000185.1:0-1214 GCA_964445235.1 uncultured Acidimicrobiia bacterium
CCGGTCGAGCCGGTCCCCATGGGCTCGGGGCCGGTTCTCATCGATCCCGACTCCAGACCTGATGATCTGGTGAGACCCGGCCATGTCTATCCGCTTCGTTACCGCCCGGGAGGCGTGTTGAAGAGAGCCGGGCACACCGAGGCGGCCGTCGATCTCGCCCGGCTGGCCGGCCTCTACCCGGCCGGGGTGATCGGAGAGGTGATGAACGACGACGGTACCGTCGCCAGGCTGCCGGAGTTAGAACGCCTCGCCGCGGAACATGGGATCCTTCTCGGCACCATCGCCGATCTCATCGCCTATCGCCGGCGTACCGAGAAGTTGGTGGAGAGGGCTGTCGAAGCAACCCTTCGAACTCGTTTTGGCACCTTCAGGGTGATCGGCTACCGGTCGCTCGTCGACGAGCGCGAACACGTCGCACTGGTGATGGGAGACATTGCCGCCGCCGAGGATGTCCTGGTGAGGGTCCATTCCGAGTGCCTCACCGGCGACGTGCTGGCCAGCCGTCACTGCGATTGCGGCGAGCAGCGCGACCTGGCGCTGGCCCGCATTGCCGAGGAAGGGCGAGGGGTCTTCCTCTATATCCGCGGGCATGAAGGGCGGGGGATCGGGTTGATCCACAAGTTGGCTGCCTACCGGCTCCAGGCAGAAGGCCGGGACACGGTGGAGGCCAACACGGACCTGGGCCTGCCAGTGGATGCCCGTGACTATGGGGTGGGCGCTCAGATTCTCTACGACCTCGGAGTGCGCAAGATGCGCCTACTCACCAACAACCCCACCAAACGGGCGGGGATAGAAGGGTACGGTCTCTCCATCGTCGAACGAGTGGCTCTCCAAACCGAGGCCACCCGGTACAACCGGGGCTACCTGAAGACCAAGGCGGAAAAACTCGGGCATCTAATCGACCTGGACGATGAGGGGCAGGGTTTGACGGGTGAGGGTCATGAATCCCCGGACGATTGAGGGTGACCATGACGGGGCCGGTCTGGCGGTGGGCGTGGCGGTGGCGTTGTTCAACCAACGGATCACCGAGGAGCTGTTGGCCGGATGCCTCGAGGAGCTCAAACGCTGCGGCGTACAGGACGTGACCGTCATGCGGGTGCCAGGGGCCTGGGAGCTGCCGCTGGCGGCCAAGGCGTTGATCGGGCGGGGGTGCCAGGCGGTGGTGGCGGTGGGAGCGATCATCAAGGGGGAGACCGACCACTACGAGGTGATCG
>CAYUKI010000185.1:1224-4999 GCA_964445235.1 uncultured Acidimicrobiia bacterium
CGTTCAGCAGTCGGCCGCCGGCCTCCGGCAGGTGTCATTGGAAACGGGGGTGCCGGTGGCCAACGCCGTGCTGACGGTCCACGATCTCACCCAAGCTCTCGACCGTTCTGTTCCCGGACCAGGCAACAAAGGGGCCGAAGCTGCCCGGGCGGCTGTGGAAATGGCCCGGGCACTGTCGGGCCTTGGCTAGTGCAAATGCCGCGAGCGTTGTCGCGCCGGTTGGTCACACCCCCGACGACGCCTATAATTGCCCGCAATCAATGGCAAAGCGGAAGCTGCGCTTCCCACCCGGCCACCATGCGAGCTCGTGTTAGGCGAGTTCGTGCCAGGTGAGTCGTGGTACCTGATGGGGCGTGACGCCCCCGACGGTTCGATGTCCCGCGAGGGTCAGACGAGGCAGCGCGACCGCGCTGTCTTTTTTGCAGCAGTTCCGAATTACAACCTGTCCCGCCCTGAGAATGGAGGTCCCACATCGCTGCTGAGCTACGTGTGAACGGTTACGTCCGCGCCCCCGAGGTGCGCCTGGTAGCGCCCGACGGCACCCAGATAGGCGTAAAGAAGATCGCCGAGGCCTTATGGCTGGCGGACCAGCTTGGGCTCGATCTGGTGGAAGTGGCGCCCGACGCCAAACCACCGGTTTGCCGGTTGATGGACTACGGCAAGTACAAGTACGAGCAGTCGGTCAAAGACCGGGAAGCCCGCAAGCACCAGGCCAAGACGGTGATCAAGGAACTGCGTCTGAAGCCTCGCATCGAGACGCACGACTACGAGATCACCAAACGAAAGGCGATTGAATTCTTGGAAGAAGGCGACAAGATCAAGGTGACCGTCCGCTTCCGGGGTCGAGAGGCAGAGCGACCCGAGTTCGGTAGGCGATTGCTCGACCGACTGGTAGCCGACCTCACCGACTTCGCTACTGTCGAACACAGCCCAGAAATGGACGGGAGGAGCATCAATCTGGTCTTGGCGCCGGCGCGGAGGGCCGCCAAGAAGCCCACACCCAAACAGGAGTAGAGCCGTGAAAATGAAAACTCACCGTGGCGTCGCCAAGCGCATCAAGGTGACCGGAACCGGCCGGCTTCGCCGCCAGCAGGCCGGGCGTGCCCACTTGAAGCTGGCCAAGTCGGTCAACCGATACCACCGACTGGCCGGAGACGCCGATTTGGCCAAAGGCGACGCCAAGGCCGCCCGCCGGATGCTGGGCCTGTAAGGAGCACCGCCATGGCAAGAGTCAAGAGAGCAGTACACGCCCGGAAGGCCCATCGGAAGATCCTCGCCCAGGCCAAGGGCTACGGCGGCGCCCGCAGCCGTCGGGTCAGGACGGCTAACGAGCAGGTGATGCACGCCCTCCGGGACGCCTACATCAACCGGCGTGACCGCAAGGGCGATTTTCGCCGGCTTTGGATCGCTCGCATCAACGCCGCTGCCCGACAGGAAGGCATCAGCTACTCCCGGTTCATTGCCGGCCTGAAGGCCGCCGATGTCGAAGTCGATCGGAAGATGCTTGCTGATTTGGCCGTCAGCGATCGTTCAGCCTTCCAGCAGCTGGTCGAGGTGGCTCGCCGTAGCTGACCCCGAGACGATACGGTCGCCTCGCAACCGCAAGGTGGTCGAGGCGGTGCGGCTCCATGAGGTGAAGGAGCGAAGGGCCGGCTCCCTCTCACTTCTGGAAGGTCCTCATCTCCTCGCCGAGGCGGTGGCTGCTTCCTGTTCGATCCTCCGGGTATTCGCCCTGCCCGATGACAACTCGGCGGCCAGCCTCGCCATCGGAGCGGGAGCCGAGTTCGTGCCGGTCTCGGTGGAGGTGCTGTCCCGCCTCGCCCCCACCCAGCATCCCCGCGGTCCGGTGGCGGTCTTCCGGATCCCCCCGGTTGTGGTCGTCGATACCTTCCAAACCCTGGTCTTGTGGAGGCTGGGTGACCCCGGCAACGTCGGGACGACCATCCGTTCGGCGGCCGCCTTCGGGTTGGGCGTTATCGCCGTGCCCGGTGCCGACCCGTGGGCGCCGAAGGTGCTGCGGGCGGCGGCGGGAGCCCATTTTCGGACCACCCTAGAAACCGACCCAGACCTGACGGTGGCCGACCTTTCCGAGCGGGGCTTTCGGGTGGTGGCGACGGCCGGAACCGGTGGTGCCCCTCCCTGGTCCCTGCCGCGCACGAAGACCGCCTGGCTGATCGGCGAGGAGGCCCACGGACTTCCGGCCGACGTGATCGCATCCGCCGACCAACTCGTCACGATTCCCATGCCGGGCACTGTGGAGAGCCTCAATGCCGCCGCTGCCGCCGCCATCCTCGCCTACGAGGCGGTTCGGCCCGATCGGAGTGGGTGAAGGATCGGGAGATCCCAGCCACGTACCACTCGGGCGCCACGGCAGCCAATCACGGAACCGACACCCTGCCCGCCGCTAACCTCGCCCCCTCCGTATGGAAGAACTCGATCGCATCCTTGCCGCCGCCCCGGCACGGATAGCGGCGGCCCCATCCCTCTCCGAGCTCGATTCGGTCGCCACCGACTTGGCGGGCCGTAAGTCGGTGATCGCCGAGGCTCGCCGCCGTCTGGGCGCCCGGCCCTCGGAGGAGCGCAAGGCCCTCGGGGCGGCGATCAACGCTGCCCAACTGCGGATCGAGGAGCTGGTCGCCCGCCGGCGGTCGGAGTTGGAGATCCTTGCCGAGAACTTGTTGCTGGAGGGCGACCGCATCGACCTCACCCTCCCGGCGGTCCGTCTCCACGAGGGAACCGAACACATCCTCCAACAGACCCTCGACGAGGTCTGTGAGATCTTCCTCGCCCTCGGCTACGCGGTCGCCACCGGTCCGGAGGCGGAGTTGGGCCTGTACAACTTCGACGCCCTTAATTTCCCACGCGATCATCCAGCCCGTCTCGATCAGCAGACCATCTTCCTCGAACCCTGGGATGCCGAGGAGGAGCATGGTCTGGCCGGGCCCGGCAACGAGTTGTTGCTGCGTACCCATACCTCGCCGATGCAGGCCAGATACATGGAGGCCCACCCAGCTCCCGCTTATGTGGTCGTACCGGGCCGGGTTTACCGATCCGACACGCTCGACGCTCGTCACTCGCCGGTTTTCCACCAGATCGAGGGGTTGGCCGTCGACGCGGGCATCACCTTCTCCGACCTGAAGGGAACCCTCGCCCACTTCGCCCGCGAGTTCTTCGGTCCCCAACACGAGATCCGCCTCAACCCGAGCTTCTTCCCGTTCACCGAGCCCTCCGCGGAGATGGCCGTGTCGTGCTTCGCCTGCAGCGGGAAGGGGAGCTGCCGGGTGTGCGGGGGGACCGGCTGGCTGGAACTGGCCGGTTGTGGCATGGTCGACCCCAACGTGTTCGTAGCGGTCGGGTACGACCCGGCGGCCGTTACCGGGTTCGCCTTCGGTATGGGTGCCGAACGGCTGGCGATGGTCCGCCATGGCATCGCCCACATCACCCATTTCTACGAGAACGACCTGCGGGTGCTGAGGCAGTTCCGATGACCGCAGAAAAGGGATATCTGTGAAGGTCTCGCTGCGCTGGCTGGCGGACTATATCGAGGTACCCGAGCGGAACGCGGAGGAGTTAGCCAAGGTGCTCGGCTCCCTCGGCCACGAGGTTGAATCCATTCAGTCACTACCCGTCGAATTCACCGGCGTGGTCACTGCCCTCGTCGACGAGGTGAAGCCACACCCCAACGCTGACAAGTTGAGGCTCTGCACGGTCGCCTATGGACAGGGTCCGATCGCCGTCGTCTGTGGAGCCTGGAATTTCGAAATCGGGGCGACCG
>CAYUKI010000186.1:0-4994 GCA_964445235.1 uncultured Acidimicrobiia bacterium
TGCGTCCTGGGACCCTGGGCGAGCTTCGATCGTCTGGCTGGGTGGATCGGCCCGTGAAGGAGGAGATCCGCGAGAACCTGATGGCCAAGCTGGCCGCCGGCGAAACCCTTTTCGCGGGTATCGTCGGGTTCGAGGACAGCGTGATTCCGGCGGTG
This sequence comes from uncultured Acidimicrobiia bacterium, assembly GCA_964445235.1. Lineage (GTDB taxonomy): Bacteria > Actinomycetota > Acidimicrobiia > Spongiisociales > ZC4RG35 > CAYUKI01. The sequence goes on from CAYUKI010000186.1 coordinate 156, forward strand.
GAAAGGGCTCTGCTGGCTAGCCACGATCTGGTCTTCCTCGGCGAGCGCGGCCAGGCCAAGACCCGGCTGATCCGACGGCTGGTCGAACTGCTCGACGAGGAAACCCCGGTGGTCACGGGTTGCGAGATCAACGACTCTCCACTGCGTCCGATCTGCGCCGCCTGCCGGGTGCGAATGGCCGAGGAGGGTGAACGGTTGCCGGTCACTTGGATCCGCCCCGACCGCCGGTTCTCGGAGAAACTGGCGACGCCCGACACCGCCGTCGCCGACCTCATTGGTGACGTCGATCCCATCAAGGTTGCCGAGGGTCGGTATCTCTCCGACGAGCTGACCATTCACTACGGTTTGGTGCCGCGAACTCACCGCGGCATCTTCTCGATCAACGAACTCCCCGATCTCCCGGCCCGTATCCAGGTCTCCTTGCTCAACGTGCTGGAAGAAAGAGACGTGCAGGTTCGGGGATTCACGGTCCGGCTCCCCATCGACGTGCTGTTGGTCGCCACCGCCAATCCCGAGGATTACACCAATCGTGGTCGAATCATCACGCCGCTGAAAGACCGGTTCGGGTCAGAGATCCGGACCCATTATCCGGAACGGCGACAAGACGAGATCGAGATCATGGTTGGCGAGGGGGCTGCTCCTCCCGACCGGGTCCCCGTGTTCGTACCCGGTTTCCTCGATGAAGTGGTGGCCGAGTTCACCCGCCAGATCCGCCAATCGAGCCACGTCAACCAGCGGTCGGGAGTGAGCGTTCGGCTGTCCATCGCCAACCGCGAGATCATGATCGCATCGGCCATGCGGCGGGCGCTACGGACCGGCGAGCATGAAGCGGTGCCCCGTGTATCCGATCTGGCCGGGCTCGTGCAATCGACCCGAGGTCGGGTCGAGTTCGAGACCTTCGACGAAGGTCGGGAGGAAGAGATCCTCGGCCGGCTCCTCTCGCAAGCGATCATCGAGGTCTATCGGGAACGGCTCGCCGGCTTCGACGTGCGTCCGGTCCTCGCTCGCTTCGAAGAGGGCGGCCAAGTTGAGACGGGCGATCTGCAAACCGCCGCCAGCTTGCTGGCACAACTGCCCGGTCTTGACCTGAGCGGAGCTTTGCTGCGTCTGCGACTGCGTGGAGAGTCGCCGTCGGATGCCGCCACCGCCCTCGAGTTCATGCTCGACGGTCTTCATCTCACCCGGCGCCTCAACAAATCCGTCACCAGCGGCGGCGTGCGCTACGTTGCCTGATGGGCTCGGTTCGCTACAGCCGCTGGGACGGTAGCCAGGACCCCTGGGCCGGGCTCTCGGCGGACGATCTGGCCCAAGGTCTGGCCGAGGATGTCTTGGACGGCTGGTCGGTCGATGACGCGCTGCGTCGGCTGCTCGATAACGGGGTCCCAGACCGGGTGGCCGGGCTGCGCTCCCTGCGCGAACGTATCGCCCAAATGCGGCGTGCCCACACCGAACGGTCCGGACGTCCCGACCCGTTGGGCGAGCTCCGTCGGCGGCTCGAGGAGATCAAGGACGCCGAACGGTCGGCGTTGGCTGCCGACTCCGGCGAAGACGCCCGCTTCAAAGAGCTGGCCCTGGAGGCGCTGCCTCCCAACCTGGCCGCCCAACTCGACGAACTGCGCGATTACCAATGGGCGTCGGCGGAGGCCCGCGCCGAATTCGAAGAGCTCATGGAGGAACTCGCCCGTCAGATGCTCGACGCCACATTCTCGGACATCTCCTCGGCGATGGCGGGGATGTCGGATGAAGCGCGCGGGCAAATAACCGACATGCTGGCCGACCTCAACGAGCTACTGGAACAGCGCCAGCTCGGCCTCGGTCCCACGCAAGAGCAGTTCGACGCCTTCATGGCCAAGCACGGACAGTTCTTCCCAGAGGATCCGGCCACCTTTGACGATTTGCTCGAGTCGCTCGCTCGGCGATCGATGGCCTTCAGTCGCTTCATGGCATCGCTTTCAGAACGACAACGCAATGAGCTGATGGACTTGGCGGCTGGGCTACTGAACGACCTCGACCTGGCATTTCAAATGGACAGATTGGGCGGACTGCTGCGGTCGTTGGCCGGATCGCTACCTTGGGATGCTCCGATGGAGCTCGGTGATGAGCCGGTCGGGCTGGGCGAAGGGCTCGAGGCCATCGAAGCGGCTTCCCGACTGGAGGAGCTGGAACGTACTCTCGCCCAGAACTACGTCGGGGCCAACCTTGACGACGTCGACGTCGACGAGCTGCGCCGCACGCTGGGCGAGGAGGCGGGGGCCGACTTGGAGGCACTGCGGCGGATCGAGCGAACCCTCCAAGAGGCGGGGCTCATCTCGCGGTCCCGCGGACGAGTGGAGATGACCCCCCGGGGGGTACGGAAGCTGGGGGAGCGAGCCCTGACGAAGGTATTCGAGCGTCTCACGAGTGGCCGGCATGGTGGCCATGAGGTAGCCGAGCAGGGTGGTTTCGACGAGCCCACCGGGACCTCCCGGCAGTGGCGTTTTGGCGATCCTCTCCGCCTTGATCTCCGCCGGACTCTCCATAATGCCGTCGTGAGGGGGGGGGTGGAGCAGGGCGGGTCGAGACCCAAGGTGCGCCTGTCTCCGGACGACTTCGAGGTCGAGGAAGCCGAGCGGCGGACTTCGGTGGCGACGGTGTTGCTGCTCGACATGAGCAGGTCGATGCCACTCCGGGGCCATTGGCTTCCCGCCAAGCGAATGGCTCTGGCTCTGCACACTCTCGTGTCGACGATGTATCCCGAAGACAAGATCCACATCGTCGGGTTCTCCGACTGGGCCCGGGTCATGCAGCCGAACGACCTGGCGCAAGTGGACTGGGAGCCGGTTTATGGGACCAACATGGAACACGCCTTCCTCTTGGCCGGGCGGCTGCTGGCGAAACATTGGGACGGCAGCAAGCAGGTGTTACTGGTCACCGACGGCGAACCGACCGCCCACCTGGAAGGCGACGACGTGTACTTCCAATGGCCTCCGGTCCGAGAGACTCTCGAGAGGACATATCGGCAGGCGATGCGTCTCGCCTCCCAAGGGGTGACGATGAACGTCTTCATGTTGGAGCAGTCGCCCGGTTTGACCGGGTTCGTCGACAAACTGGCCCGCATCGTCAAAGGCCGCGTCTTCACGGTGACCGGCGACGACCTCGGCGACATGGTCGTCCGGGATTACCTGAAGCGCTAGCGCACCGTCTGGTACACCCTGAGAAACGCGACCTCCGTCTTTCCCCGCGTCGGTCACCTCACCCGCGCCTGACGGAAGCCCGCCGGTGGACGGCGGTAGTGTGGCACCCGTATCGCCGGCGGTCTGGGTCCGGCGCCGGTACGGGAGGCGAGGGTGAGAGACACGGCCGACATCGTCGTCGTGGGAGCTGGCATCGTCGGCTCCTCGATCGGCCACTCGCTCGTCCTTCATGGGGCGGGAAAGGTGGTCGTGCTCGACAAGGGGGCCGGTCCCGCCGAGGGCTCGACCGGCGCCTCCTCCACGATCAGCCGCTGTAAGTACACCCTCCCCGAGATGATCCGACTGGCCCTCGACGGTCAGCGAGCCTATGGAGAGTGGGCCGACTACACCGGCATCGATCGGCCGCGGGCGCGGCTGGAGCGGGTCGGGGTGCTTTGGATCAGTGCCGACGACCGGGCGGCAGTGAACGCCGATGGCGAGCGACTCGCCGCCGCCGGGGTAGCGATGTCGGTGCTGGGTCCCGACGAACTGGTTTCCCGGTTCCCTTCGATGTCTCCGTGTGCGGTTCCCTTCGACCTTACCGGCCGGGTGGAGCACTTCTGCGAGCCCGGCGAGGCGTTCCTCCTCGAGGAGGAGAGCGGCTACGTGACCGATCCGGTTGGAGCGACCCAGGACCTGGCCGACGCCATCCGGCGCTTGGGTGGGGACGTGCGGCTGCGTTCCCGGGTCACCGGGGTCCGCACCGAGGGTGAGAAGGTCGTGGGCGTCGATCTGGCCGATGGATCGGGGATCGACGCCGGTTTGGTGGTGAACGCAGCCGGGCCTTGGTGCAACGCCCTCAACAAGCTCGCTGGGGTCGCGCTGCGGTGGCGCCTTGAGCCGACCAGGGTGCAGGTGGGCTACCGGGAATGGCCAGCCAACCTGGTCCCGCCGCCCGTCTGTGCGGACTACACGACCGGCCTCTACGTGCGGCCCGAAGCAAGAGGGCAGCAGGTCCTGTTCGGCTCGGTGCTCGCCGAGGACGAGGAGGAGGTGGTGGCCGACCCCGACGAATTCTCGCGGGTCATCGACCCCTCGTTCCGGGACGTCAAGATCCATGGGGTGCATCACCGGTTCCCCGATCTGCCTCACCGGGGAGGAGTCACCGGGATCGCCGGTCTTTACACCATCAACCGGGAGGACGTGCACCCGGTGATCGGGCCCACCGGGCTCGACGGATTCTGGGTGGCCAACGGCTTCTCCGGACACGGCTTCAAGCTGGCGCCGATGATCGGGTCGATGATCGCCCGGGCGGTGACCGGGCGCCGGTGCGATTTCGATACCGACGTGCCGCTCGGCTTCCTCGGTGTCGACCGGGAGCCGCTGGTGGTCGGCACCAAGAGCGTGCTGGCCTGATGCGCTACTCCGACGCCACCGCCGTGCAGCGTGCGCCCCCGATGAGCGAGGCCATCGCCGGCGTCGTCTTGCCTACCCGCACTAGCGGCGGTTCCGTCCCGACTGTGCGCCCCCTCCGCGGCCGCTGCGGCGAGTCTCATCGGCCCAGGGCTCAACGCCTCTCTCCTCAGCCGGGTAACTCAGCACAAGAGAGATGACGGTTCAGGCGCGCATGGTGGGTCTAGTGCACCGTCTGGGAAATAATCGTGGGGTCTCGCCGGCCCACGACGCC
>CAYUKI010000187.1:0-4982 GCA_964445235.1 uncultured Acidimicrobiia bacterium
TCTGAAGGCCGACCGGCACGCTTCGGAACTACTGGTACGGGGGGCCTACGCCGAACCGCACGCCGACCGGGGGGCGGTCAGCGAGGCCGTGGCCTCAGAACTGGCGCTGATGGCCGATTGGCTCGAGCTCGGTTCGGTGAAAGTCGAAAAGCGCGGCGATCTGGCGGTCCAACTGGCCCGAGCTCTGTAGTGCTCTGTCCCAGACGGTGCACTAGCTCTGCCCTGGCGCCGATCGGTCAGATCCGAGAGATCGCCCCCCTACCCCCCGAGCGTCTCCTCGGCTAGCTGCTTTCGGTAGGCGGCCAGCTCGGCGGCCAAGCGCTCATCTGTCACCGCCAGGATCTCGATGGCCAGCAAGGCGGCGTTGGCGGCGCCGTCCACCGCCACCGTCGCCACCGGCACCCCGGTCGGCATCTGCAACGTGGAGAGCAGCGCATCGAGGCCATCGAGGGACGCCGAAAGCGGGACGCCGATCACCGGAAGCGTGGTCTTGGCGGCGATGATCCCGGCCAGGTGAGCGGCCTTACCGGCCCCGGCCACGATCACTCCATAGCCGTTGGCCCGGGCCGACTCGGCGAAAGCCAGCAACCGGTCGGGGGTCTTGTGGGCCGACAGCACAGCCACTTCGTGTTCCACCCCGAAGCGGGCCAGCATCTCGACCGCCTTTTCCATGATCGGCCGGTCCGAACCCGAGCCCATCAGCACTGCCACTCTCACTGCTTCGTTCCTTCCCGGTCGACCGGTGCGGCGATGTCGGTTCGGTATTGCCGGCCGCGAAACTTGATGTGTCCGACTGCTTCGTAAGCATTGCGTCTGGCGTCGGCCAGGTTCGGTCCTCGGCCCACCACCGATAACACTCGGCCCCCGGCCGTGTGGACCTTCCTTCCTTGCCGGCGGGTGCCGGCGTGGAAAACCACGGTCTGGGAGGGGTCGAACGTGCCGAGCCCGGAGATCTCGTCGTCGAGGCGGGGAGCTTCGGGGTACCCCGACGCCGCCAGCACAACGTTGACCGCCGAATCGGGGCTCCACTCGGGTTCGGTACCGGCCACCTCGCCGTGGGCGGCTGAAGCCAGCAGATCGAGGAGGTCGGAGCCAAGGCGCGGCATGATCACTTGCGCCTCCGGATCGCCCATTCGGCAATTGAACTCCATGACCTTTGGTCCCTCGGCGGTGAGGGCCAGGCCGACGTAGAGAAAACCCGTATATGGGTTTCCCTGATCGGACATCTGCTCGAGGACCGGTTGGACCACCGCCGCCATGACTGAGTCGACGAGACCTGCCGGTAGCTCGACCGGGGAGTAGGAACCCATCCCACCGGTGTTCGGTCCGCGGTCGCCATCGGCGAGCCGCTTGTAATCGCGGGCCGGAGCAAGGGGGACCGCCGCGGTCCCCGCGCACAAGGCAAACACCGACAGCTCGGGCCCTTCCAGGTAATCCTCGATGACCACGGTCGTCCCGGCCTTGCCGAACTCACCGGCCAAGCATCGCCGCGCCCATTGCTCGGCATCTTGGCGAGAGTCAGTGACGAGGACCCCCTTTCCGGCCGCCAGGCCGTCAGCCTTCACCACGTAAGGGCCCTGGCGCTGGTGGAGGTCTGCGGAGGCTGCCACTGGATCGGTGAAGGCGGACCAGGTGGCGGTGGGGACGCCGGCCCGACCCATGATCTCCTTGGCAAAGGCTTTGGATGACTCGAGTCGAGCGGCGGCCCGGGTGGGTCCGAAGGCCGCCACCCCCGTCCGGGCGAGGGCGTCGACCAGACCGGCGGCCAAGGGAGCCTCCGGCCCCACCACCACCAAGTCGGCACCGTGGGCGGCCACGAAGGCGGCCACCGCCCCGACGTTTTCGGCGCCGATCCCTTCGACCGTGGGACCCAACTCGGCCAAACCCGGGTTGCCCGGCAGTGACCATAACTCGGTGAGCCTCGAGCTTTGGGCGAGCTTCCAACCCAGCGCGTGCTCCCTACCGCCCGATCCGATGAGTAGGACCTTCAAGGCCGTTCGATGAGCTGGTTGCGTTCGGGGCCCACCGACACCCAGCCCACCCGCACTCCCACCTCGTCCTCGATCCGTTCGATGTACCCCTGCGCTTCTTTGGGCAGTTGCTCGAACTCCCGGATCCCTTCGATCGGGCGGTCCCAACCGGGAAGCTCCTCATAGATCGGCGTGCAGTTGTAGAGAACGCGTTGCTGGCGGGGGAACTCGTCGTAGCGCTCTCCCTCCGACCGGTAGGCCACTGCCACCTTGAGGGTGTCGATGCCGGTCAGGATGTCGAGCTTGGTGATGAAGAGGTTGGTGAGGCTGTTGACCCGCGCCGCATAGCGGAGCCCGACCAGGTCGAGCCACCCGCTGCGCCGCCGCCGGCCGGTGACCACCCCGTACTCGGCTCCTCTCTCCACAAGCAGATCCCCGGTGGCGTCGGTGAGCTCGGTCGGGAACGGGCCGGTCCCGACCCGCGACAGGTAGGCCTTGGAGACACCGATGATTCGGTCGATGGCCCTGGGCCCGATTCCCGACCCCACTACGGCGCCCCCGGCGGTCGGGTTGGAGGAGGTCACGAACGGGTAGGTGCCGTGGTCGATGTCGAGCAGAGTTCCCTGCGCCCCTTCGAACAGCACCAGCTCACCTGCTTGAAGCGCCTCCCAGAGCAGCAAGGATGTGTCCGCCAGGTGGGGGAGCAGGAGTTCGGCGTAGCCGAGGTACTCGTCGGCGATGCGAACCGGGTCCATGGGGAGTTGGTTGTAGACCCTCGCCAGGAGGCGGTTCTTCTCGGCAAGAGCCGTCTCCACCTTGTCGCGGAAGATCTTCTCGTCGTAGAGATCCTGCAGGCGGATTCCCTGTCGGGAGTACTTGTCGGTGTAGGCCGGTCCGATGCCTCGTTTGGTTGTGCCAATCCGATTCTTCCCGAGGTAGCGCTCCATGACCGCATCGAGCTTGCGGTGATAAGGCATGATCAGGTGAGCGTTGGAGGAGATCCGCAGCCGGCTCGAATCGATCCCTCTTTCTTTGAGCATGTCGATCTCGGCAAGCAAGACCTTGGGGTCGAGGACACAACCCGAGGCAATCACGGGTGTGCAGTGTGGGTAGAGCACACCACTCGGGATGGCCGACAAGGCAAGCTTCTGGTCGCCGACCACGATGGTGTGACCGGCGTTGTTCCCTCCCTGGTAACGGACTACGTATGAAGCTTTTTCGGCGAAGTAGTCGGTAGCCCGACCCTTGCCTTCGTCGCCCCACTGAGCACCAAGCACGACGGTCGCTGGCACGGCGTCACAGTAGTAAGTGAGGGTCTGGGCGCATCCAACCACCCACGGGTTCGGTGGGGGTGGAGACGCGCAACCCCGATCTATTTCCCAGACAGAGCACTAGAGCCAGCCGCTTTTTCGGAACGTGCGATACAACCAGAGGCAGATGGCCGCCACCGTTCCGAGCACCAACGGGTAACCAAAACGCCAACGCAACTCGGGCATGAAGTCGAAGTTCATCCCGTAGATACCGGCGACGGCGGTAGGGACGGCGGCGATGGCCACCCAGGCCGAGATCCTCCGCATGTCCTCGTTCTGGCGCACGCTCACTTGGATAAGCTTGGCCTCGAGTATGGAGGTGAGGATCTCACGGTCTGCGGAGATGGTCTCCACCACCCGCAGCAGATGATCGTGGACGTCCCGGAAGTAGTCCTTCAAACCCGGATTCACGGCCGGCGATTCACCCTTGGCGAGCCGTTCTAGGGGGTCGAGGAGAGGTTGTGTGCCCTTGTGGAATTCGAGGACCTCGCGCTTCAGGTTGTAGATGCGCGCAGCCGGATTCTCCCGGGACGTGGAGAACACCAGCGTCTCCAACTGCTCGATGTCGTTGTCGAGGCCGGCCAGCACCGGCGAGTAGTCGTCGACCACCTTGTCGGCAACCGCATAGAGGACAGCTCCCGGACCGAGCGACAGGAGGTCAGGACGCAACTCCAGGCGCCGGCGAGCGTCGGTCAAGGCACTGGCGGCGCCGTGCCGGACGTGCACGACGAAGTCCTTGCCGATGAAGAGCTGGATTTCACCCAACTCGATGACCTCTTCGGTGTCCACGTAACGCGTCGACTTCAGCACCACGAACAGGATGTCGCCGTACAGCTCCAACTTCGGCCGCTGATGGGCGCGAATGGCGTCTTCCACCGACAGTTCGTGGAGGTCGAACTCCTGTCGGACCGCCTCGAACTCCTCCGGGGTGAGCTCGAACATCCCGATCCACACAAAGGCGCCCGATTGTCGGCCGGCCAAAGCGGCACCCTTGATATCGAGCCGGTCGGAGGCTCGCCGTCCGCCGACGTAGAGAGCCGAGTCGACGATCATGCCGTCCCGCCTCGGCTCCGGCCCGAACTATCAGCCCGGCCGCGGTCCTCACCCTGGTAGCTAGCCGCTCCGCCGTCCATGGGCACCAGCCTAGAACGGGGTCTCGTCGGCCTCCGGCCCCGCCAGAGTCCCCGACCAGAGGTCCCCGGCGGCGATTTCTAGTATCCAAAATCCCGGAAACGCTTTAGCGTTCCACCCCCATGACGAGAAGCTTCTCCCTCTGCCACAGGGGTCCCTGAAATGCCGCGTATCCGGGCGGCGACGATTGAAGAGCACAAGACGATCACTCGCCGCCAGATCCTCGAGGCTGCCCAGCGACTCATCGCCGATACCGGTTCGGCCGACATCTCCCTCGGCGACGTCGCAGCCGAGGTGGGCATCGGGCGGACCACCATCTACGACTATTTCCTCGACCGCGACGATCTGATCGCCTCGCTGGTCGAAGAGACCCTCCCCGACGTCGTCTCCGATCTGTTCTCGGACCTGCCGGCGGGAGGTGGGCCGGTCGAGCGCCTGACGGTGTTGGCAGAACGCATGATCGAGTTCGTTGCCAGCGACCCGGTGCTGGGTTTGATCCTGCACCGAGAGCTCCCACGCCTCTCGCCGGCCGCCCAGGAGCGGATCCGCGTCGCCCACCAAAGCATGGCCG
>CAYUKI010000188.1:0-2473 GCA_964445235.1 uncultured Acidimicrobiia bacterium
TCACCTCCGAGATCGGTTGAGGCTTGGACGGCGGCGACCGGCGCCAGGTTCCCATATCTAGCTCGGAGCCCGTCGGCTGGTTGGCCGCCCGGTCAGCCTCAGATTCCGAGCGCCCTCGCCAGCATGGTCACCGCCTCCCCCCTGGTCAGATAACTGCGAGGGCAGAACTTCCCCCCCCCGCATCCCGAGGTGATACCGGCGGCAGCGAGGGCGTTGATGGCGGTTTCACCGATCGACCCGTTGTCGTCGCTGAAGTAGTCGGTCGAGTTTGGTGAAAGGCCGAGAACAGGCGACAGCAGCTCGGCCGCCTCGCTCCGGGTCATGGCGTTGGGAGAAGCGGCGGCGACAGGGTGACCCGACCGGGCGAGCATCGTCGCCAGCTGTTCGCTGGTCACGGCATCTTCCGGACAGAACCGCTGCGGGCCGCACCCGACCACGATCCCGGCGGCGTGAAGGGAAACGATGGCCGACTCGTGCATCGAGTAGTCGTCGTCGGCGAAAGGCGGCCGGAACGAAACGGCCGCGTCCATGAACACGATCGACACCCACAGCCGGGCACCTGACCAGGCTGACCCGACTCCGACGTAGTCGTAGGGCGCAAAGAGGATGTTGGCGAGGTGGGGTGGGGAGTCGAGGAAGCTCTCCTGGATCTGGATGGCCGACCCGCCCGCTCCGACATTCTCGCCGATGACCCGCCAGCCGCTGGTAGCCGAGGTCAGCCCGGGATTGTGGAAGATCTGCCCGGCGGCAGCCATGTTGGCGGCATGGGCGCTGGCGTCGTCGGCCAGATCCCAATGCTGGGACAAAGGGAGAAGCCCAACCGACCCCCGAGCTTGGTTGGTCAGATTCAACAGGGCGGTCTGGGAGTCGTCACCGACGGCGGAGGAGCGCCAACCGGCAAGGGCCAGCACCAGGGCCAACCCGACACCGGCCCAGGGCCGCCATGCTTTCGGTCGGGCGCGCACCAGTTGCCTTCGACCCAACCCAGCCGGTCATTGAGTGGTTATTCATGGGTCCCGAGCCCTCGCCACCCACCTGCCGGGGGTGACTAGTGCACCGTCCTAACCCGTTACTACCACCGTGATGGTATGGGTGAGGGTCAGAGAGCCGTTCCACAACCAGCGGGCCACCATGGTGTGGATGCCGGGGGCAAGAGTCAGTTCCCCGGCGAAGAGCTTCTGCGCCCGCCCCGACGACGTGTCGACAGGCAGGGGGGTCAAACCCAACCCCTGTCCGTCCACGGTCACGTCCAACCGGGTCGCCGCCGAGGTCACCGCCGCCTCTTCGCCGGACTGATAAGGCAAGGCGTGATAGAAGCCCTCGGAGATGTTGTAACGAGCTCGATAAGGAACGGTGGCCGTGGCCGAACAGGCCAGACCGTCCTTCGTGCAGCGCAGAGCCAAGCCCGACGAAAGGGGTAGCTGGGGATAGACCGGCGCCAGCTTCAGCGCCCGAGCCACGAAGGTGGCCATCTGGTCCCTCGTCACCAAATCACCCGGGCAGTACCTCCCCCCCCCGCAGCCCAGGGTGATCGCGGCCGCTGCCACCGCATTTATCGCCTGCTCGTGGACGTTGCCGGCGATGTCGGAAAAGGGTCCGGCGGAACGCGGAGCCAGTCGTAGCCCGCGGACCAAAAAGGAGGCCATTTGATCGCGGGCCACCGGGGCGCCGGGGCAGTAGAGGCCGGGCGCGCAACCGATCGATATGCCGGCGGCGGCGATCGCATTGATGGCCTGTTCGTGAGGGTTGCCCGCAACGTCGGTAAACGGACCGCTGCTGGTCGGGACCAGCTTCAGGGCTCGCTGGAGGAATGTGGCCATCTCTGCGCGGGTCACCAGGCTCCTCGGGCAATACAGCCGCTCACCGCACCCGGCGGTGATCCCAGCTAAGGAGATGGCATTGATGTTGGCTTCATGTTGATTGAAGTCATCGTCGATGAAGGGCCCGCTGACGTCGAGACCGGTGGCCACCCCCGAAAGGCTCGCCACCAGGAGCAGCGTCGACACCGCCACCGGCCCCCAATTTGCCCGTCTCACCCGATCTCCACCGTTTCCAACACCCGATTCAAGTCCGGGATCAAGTCGGCGCGGTCGAGATGGCTTGCCACCACCACGTACAAACAGAAAGCTCGACCCTTCTCCACGTAGAAACGTTGCATCCCGCCGTGGCCGGGGAGCGGGCGGTGAACGGTCTCCCGGCCGAAGTTGGAGGCGGCCAGGCGACGGGGCATTCCCTGGCCCGAGAAGAGGGGCGTTCCCACGGCCTCGGGACCGAATTCCAGCATCACCACCAGCACGTCTCCGGGTTTCATCTCGTCGACGGCTCCGCTTCCATAGTCCCCCCGTTTGGCGGGAAGAGGGAAGTTGCCGAAATGCACCACCGCCCGTCTTTCGGCGCCATCGTCCTGGGTTCCGCCGGTATCGATGTGGCCCTCCCAACCGCCTGGCAGGGTCACGCTGATGCCTGCGCCCCG
>CAYUKI010000188.1:2573-4965 GCA_964445235.1 uncultured Acidimicrobiia bacterium
ATCACCATGCCTCCATCATTGGGTCGCCCCCCCCCAGCCGAGCAGCATCACCGTCGATCCCAACCCCAGCAGCACGACTGGAGCCACCCAGGCAGCTGGCGCCGCCCAACGGGCCAGTATGGCTGTGAAACGACTCAGCCGGCTCGGTCGGTCGATCCATCCTGCCGCCCCCAGCAGCAGCCAGCGCCCCCCCCCGAAGGCCGCTCCGACCAGGGCGCCGGTGCCTGGGTTCGCCAGCAACAGCTCGGCGAGGAATACCGCCGGCACTGCCCACGTCACCACGTGGGTGAGGAACCCGGTGCCGAGCTGCAATCCGAAGCCACCGCCGTATACCCAACTGCGGTAGGCACCGATCCAACGTTCGTTCACTTGTCGATGGCTCGAGGGGACCGGGACGCGGGCGAATTCGAGCAGGGCGGCCACGATCATCGTCAACCCGACCGACAACATCTGGGTATGGGCTGACCAGCGGACGAGAAGTGAGCCGATCCAGCCGGCCACCCAACCGACCGCCGCACCCGCGGCCGTCGAGGTGATGGCAAACGAGCTGACCGCCACCCACCAGTTGCCCTGGCGTGCCCGCTCCCCGAGCGGGTGGATGCTTGACAGCATCGACTCCCCTCAAGGTGACCAAGTGGAACGGATCGCCGCCAGGAGGGCGGCCGTGATGGCGATGGCGATCACCAAGCCCATCAGGGTTGCTCCGGCTTGCTGTAGAGGCTCTGGTCCCCCGGTTCGATCCCCGCTCGCGTCAACTCCTCGCCACTGTCGGCAAGCCGCCGGGCGGTGGTCGCTCGGGAGGAGGCCGCGTCGGCGAGTCCCCTTTGCATCAGTCCGAACGCCCCCGACCATGAACGGGCAGAGCCCTCCCCCACCACCTGGCCGCTGACACCGTTGACGAGCACGAAATAGGGTGTGGCCGGTACCCGGAAAGCGTCCCAGGCATCGGTGGACATAACCACGGCGGCGCCGGCCGGGGCCAGGCGCCTCACTTCCGAAGGGCTCTCTGCCTCCGCCCCCTTCGTGACGACAACGGTGCGTAGACCCTCGGGCGTTTCCACCTCGCCAAGCGTCTTCCACAGCGGGCCGCAGGTGGTACAGCCGGTGGAGAGGAACGCCAGCAAAGTGTGACCCCGCGAGGCGCTGATCGAGTAGGCGGCGGCGGCGCCTTCCGGGCTCACCCCCGTCACCGACTCCACGGGAACCGGACCGAGGTGGCGGCGGGGAGCGGTCAGGGGCACCGCGCTCAGATCCTCACCTGCACCCAACTCGTGCAAGCGTCGGAGGATCTCGGCGTGGCTTCGGAGCAGCCCGGCCACCAGCACCACCAAGAGCACGATCACCACGCCTTCTAGAGCCACCAGCGCCGGCATCAGCCTGCTCCCGGTTCGGGGAGGCGCCGCCACACCACCGGTCGTGAGCCCGCCCCGCCGAAACTGAACGAGACAACGGGTGTGCCGCCGCTGAAGCTGTCGGATAATTCCCAGAGCCCGGCCGTGTAGCGCCCGGGCGTGTCGACCCCATTGCCGTTCCAGTCCCCCACCACCGGCGCGCCGGCCGGGTCGCCGAAGTCGAAGGTGATCTCGGCAGGCCCGCTCGAGGCCGTGTTCCGAAGCATCCACGTCGTCCCCCGCACCACGCCGATGCCGTCGATCCCGTCCCCATTCCAATCCCCCACCACCGGGATGTCGCCGGGTTGTCCGAAGGTGGCAACGAGGTCGGGGTTACCGGTGCTGTTCGAGTTGCGCAGCAACCATTGCCCACCACGGAACACCCCCACGGTGTGCACCCGGTCGCCGTTCCAGTCGCCAGCGACGGGCAGGTCTCCGGGGGACCCGTAATCAAAGGCGAGCTCGGGTTGCCCGGCGCCTTCGACCTGTCGGATGTACCAGGTGAGGGCCTGGTCGCCGGAGACACCGTGCCGCACCCCCCGCACCACCGCGGCGGTGGCCACCCCGGCGCCGGTCCAGTCGGCCATCAGCGGTACGTCGCCTTCCACCCCCAGGTCGAAGGCCTGTTCGGCTGGACCGGCCGAGAGGTTCGAACGCAATTCCCACTTCGAACCGGTGACTATCCCCGGTCGAGCGAAATAGGGAACCGCAGACGGGTTGAGACAGGGGGCGTCGTGGAAACGGGTGGCGTCTTCACGGGCGTCGGCGGTCGTACAGCTGGTGTCCCACTGCCAGGGCGGCACGCAGGTCACCACCCGGCAGATGATCGGACCCACGCAGGCCAACTGTTGATTGCATTGCCCGTAACGGAACCGGATGCAGCAGGTTTTCCAGAGATCACAGCGGTCGTGAGCGCAGTGGCAGTCGCAGTAAACGCAGGAGTTGTCGCAGGTCCCGCTCGACCCACACCCACAGCTTCCACAAGAGGCGGCGTGACAATC
>CAYUKI010000189.1:0-111 GCA_964445235.1 uncultured Acidimicrobiia bacterium
TCGCTCCCCCACAGCTGATCGTGATCAAGCATGTGATCAACGACGACGGCGGGACGGCGGTGGCGGGCGATTTCACCATGGCCGTGTCGGCTGGCTCGGCCAGCCCGGCCA
>CAYUKI010000189.1:211-4962 GCA_964445235.1 uncultured Acidimicrobiia bacterium
ATACAGACGGGCTCGACCTGGGTCAGACCAAGACCTGCACGGTCACCAACGACGACAACGCGCCGGGGCTGATCGTGATCAAGCATGTGATCAACGACGACGGCGGGACAGCGGTGGCGGGCGATTTCACCATGGCCGTGTCGGCTGGCTCGGCCAGCCCGGCCAGCTTTGCCGGTGAGGAGTCCCCGGGCACGGCGGTGGCGATCGACGCCAACGATCCCTACGCCGTGACCGAGTCCGGCCCGGCGGGTTACACCGCCAGTTTCTCCGCCGACTGCACTGATACAGACGGGCTCGACCTGGGTCAGACCAAGACCTGCACGGTCACCAACGACGATGTGGCGCCGCCAGACGTCAGCCAGATCACGCCCACCGGCACGACCTGCAGCCAGTTCGCGGCCGGCACGGCACCTGATCTGCCCAGCAACGAGCCTCAGTACTCGCTCAAGGGCAATCCGCAGGTGATCAACCAGGTCAACCCGGGCGTGTTCTTCTACTGGGTAACGGTGCAGACGACGTCGGCTGGACAGAATTTCCTTATCACACAGACGATTACAACGGCCAACTTCGGTACCTATTTCGGTCTTGCGGACGGCAGTTTCGCCTACAACACAAGCTGCCTCAAGGTCGACGCCACGATTACGCAATCCACTAACACCACGACCGTCGACTTGGCGTCGAGCGTCCCCTCCGGGACGACGATCATCATTGGTATCAAGTACAACACGGGAAGCGTCAAGGGTGCCTTGGCTCCAAGCCCCACGACAACTGTCCATTACGACTTCGAGACGACTGGAGTCTCCGGCTCGACGGAAGGCCTAAATCTTCAGAAGAAGTAATTGAGCATGTACCGAAAAGCGGGGCAGGGGCCATCGGGCCTCCTGCCCCGCCTTGCAGAACCACGGTTTGCTGGGGCCTTCCTGACCATCGGTACAGGGCATTGAAGACGAGCAGCAGGCTTGCCGTTGAACTCCGAAATGGCGCCGAAGCTGAAAACTTGATCGGCAAGCGTCAGTTTCGCGTGGGTGTAGGTCTGACGGCCCCAAGCCGACCGCCCTTCTGGGGCGGGGTGTAACGCGCCTGGGTGAAGGTTCCAGCTTCAACCGAGATCTCCCAGATCGAGCGTCTCTTGCAATCGAAGCGACTCTTCAGCTCCGTTCCGCGCCGACTCAATCACTCCTCGACGGGGGCCAGGTAGCGACCCCGGCTGAACTTGCCGGCCTCGATCTCCACAATCCAAACGGAACCTTTCTGGCAGTCGAAGGGGGTCTGTAGGTCGAGACCCCTTCGCACCAAACGATCCAGGAGCTCGGGGATGACGTCGCCATGGCTGCAAAGGACGGCGTTGGTACCGACCAGAGTCTCGGCGAGCTGATGGATCGGCTTTCCTCCCGCCCCTTCGGCCAGCTCGTCGGCCTCCTGGATGGCGAGGCGGCGAGCCGAGGCGAGCGGTTCGACGGTTTGGCGGCAACGCAGGTGGGGGCTCGTGAGGACGACGGTTATGAACTCGCCCTCCAGTAGCCGGAGGAGACCCTTCGCCTGGCGCAGCCCTTTGTTCGAGAGCGGTCGCAGCTCGTCATCGCTCTCCCAGGTCGAGCGGCGGCCGGCCGCCCCGTGTCGCACCAGATAAAGCGTCGAGGTGGCGAGCAGGCCGTCGAGGTCGAGCTCGGCCAGCAGGCGCCGGTCCCGCTCATAGGTCAGAGCCACCAAAGCGTCCTGTCTGCTCAACCACCGGAGCGCATCGACCTCGCCGTTGCGGCGGAACCGCCCGCTCACCGGTCGCATGGCGAAATAGCGCACGACCTTGTCCTCGCCGGTGGAGGTAGGGTAGTTCGAGGTACCGATCGGCCGGATCAACCGGCAGCGGAATCCGGTTTCCTCCCAGACCTCCCGGAGAGCGCTCGCCTCGGCCGTTTCACCTGGCTCGTCCTTGCCTTTGGGCAGGGTCCAGTCGTCGTAGCGGGGTCGGTGGACGACCAGGATCTGGGGTCCCATTCGACCGGGCCGGAGGACCACCCCACCCGAAGCGAGGGTTGATTGACCGTTCAGCGACGCTGGCGCGGTTTCGGCATGGCCGAGCCGAGGATAGAACCGACCTGGCGGTCGGCGCCAAAGAGCCCGCTCACCCGGGGCTCGTCGGCGTTGGAGATATCGATGGTCACCGATCCACAGACTTGGCACGTCTGACGGACGATCCCCCCCCCGATGGGTTGTTCGGGACCGAGCGAATGCAGCCCCTGGCGGCAGGCGGCACGTTGGCGGCGAGGCCCGTCCTTGTGCCGGCCTGGAATTTTGGCGTCCTCCATGAGGTCAATCAGGCTACCTAGAGGATCCCGGTTTTCCAGGGTTTCCGAGGCGGGTGGCCACCAGGCGGGAAGCCTCCTCGACTGTATCGACGCAGGTCACCAAGGACGGGTCGGCCCCGAACTCTTCGGCAAGAAACGCCACCAACCGGGGCCATTTGGGCCCGACCGCCACCTGGAGGCGTTGCGGTGCACCGCTCAACGGGGCGAGGAAGTTGACGTTCCACGCCATCACGAACTCCGTGAGGGTGCCGATGTTTCCCGGCAGCGTGATGGTGGCGTCGGAGACAGCCACGAGACGGTGGATGCGCTCGGTGATGGTCGGTTCGGGCCGTTCCTCGCTGACGTGAGGGTTGGCACCACTCCGATTCGGGAAGACGGTAGGGGCGGTGATGCCGATCACATGTCCCCCCCCCTGACGCGCGCCGGCCGAAACGGCCTCCATCACCCCGCTGTAACCGCCGTTGGCGACGGTCAACCCCGATTGGGCCAGCAGCAACCCGAGTCGGACGGCATCTTGATATTCCAGATCGCCGGGCCGGGTGGCCGAGGAACCGAAGACCGAGACGATCACCCGAGGTGCCCCAGGATGGCCTCGTGGATCCTGTCGCGTTCTCCGTCGAGCAGAGCGTTGTGGCGGCTTCGCTCGAGCCAAAGCAGCCGGCCGGAGAGCGCCCGGGCGAGGAGCGGTCCGCTGTCGGGGTGAACCGTCTCGTCGGTACGCGACTGGATCACGAGCGCCGGAACCGACAAGGTGGCCGCCTGTTGATAGGCCTGCCGCGAAAGGCGGAGGAGCTCGGCCGCGCTTCTGGTCGGATAGGCGGGGTATGTCAACCAGAGGGCGGCGGCTTCCGGGTCGACGGCAGACCCGTTGGTGGGCGGCCATTGGGACCGGGGCACGACCCGGTGCATCAGGCGGGCGAGGTGGATCAGCCGGCTTCGAAACTTGACCGGGGTGCTAATAGTGGTGAGGGAATCGATTCGGCGTCGGGCGGCGAGGAGTACCCCGAGCGATCCTCCCATCGACAGGCCCACCACGTGGAGGCGCCGATGGCCCTCGAGCTCGGTGGCCGCGGTGAAGACCGATTCGAGCCAATCGCTGCCGTTGGTCGCGGCCATGTCGTCGATGCTCGTGCCGTGGCCGGCCAGCAGCGGCGCCGACACCGTGAACCCGGCTTGGTGGAGAACAGGTGCCAACAACCGAAAATGGGCGGGTACGCCGGTGAAGCCGTGAATGGCCAGGACCGCCTGGCCGTTGCCGCCTTCCAAGAGAAACGGCGCGCAGAGCGGATCGAAGAGCTCAGTCACCGTTGCTCACCGAACAACCTCTGGACCTCGGTGCTGTTGAGCGGATCGATGCGGCGCAGGCCGGGCAGTTGGTCGAACCCGGCATCGGCAGAGACGATGATCGAGATGCCTGCCTCAAGGCAGGTGGCGACATGGATTCGGTCGTTGGCGCCCAATCGGTCCGACAATCCAAGCGACATGGCCCGATCGAAAACCGTGCTGGTGATCGGAAGGGGCGGGTCGAAAACGGTGCGGGCAGCGAGGGTCATTCCGGACAGGTCGCCTGCCCTCCCGCTCAGCTCGATGTGCCAAGCTTCCTCTAATACCGCCACCGAGGTAACTCCCAGTTGGGGGTTCGCCGCGACGGCCTCCACGATGCTCAGGCAGGATTCTCGATACGGTGACGGGGTGGCCGCGTAGACGATGACGTTGGCATCGACGAAGAACGGCACGGGTCAACCGAACCTGTCTTCGGCCACCTCATCCAGTTCGTCTGGCGGTAGGAAACGTCCGGCGAGCCGGCGGATGGCGTCGACGGCGGCGGCCCGATCGTCCTTGTCGTTACTGCCGTACGTTGCCTCGATGGCATGGCGAACCAAGGCAGCGACCGAGGTATTGCGTGCTCTCGCCTCCCGGTCGAGGCGGGCGCGCAGTTCTGTGCTCAACAGGATCTGGAGTCGTTCATTGTGCATACACAACAGTATACACAATCGGCCGTTCTCAACCGGTCGTGGCCTGGCGAAGCGCCAGAGCCACCCGCTCGGGGGTGACCAAGGCGTGCTTCTCGATGTTGAACTGCGGCCACGGAGTGTCGAAACCGGTGACTCGTAGCACCGGACTGGTGAGGGAGTAGGCGGCCTTTTCGGCGACGGTGGCCGCTACCTCGGCGGCGATTCCGCAGGTGCCCTGCGGTTCCTGAACTACCACCAGCCGCCCGGTCTTGGCCACTGACTCAAGTACCTGTTCGCGGTCCCAGGGAAAGAGGGTGCGTAAGTCGATCACCTCGACGTCGATGCCTTCGGCACCGACAGCTTCGGCGGCCTGGAGGGACACCGGCACCATGCCTCCGTAGGTCACGACGGTCACGTCTTGGCCGGCTCTCCGGACACGGGCCCGGCCGATGGGGACGGTGTAGTGCTCGATCGGCACGTCTTCTCGACC
>CAYUKI010000190.1:0-4932 GCA_964445235.1 uncultured Acidimicrobiia bacterium
CGGTGGGGCCTCGTTGCAGGCGGGCGTCGACGTCGGGGCCAGCGGGCGCCGGGACTCCGCTGCCGCAGACACCGCCGCTATCGGTGATCATTCCACAGCGGAGCTGGCCGGCGGTCAGACCGGTATTGAGCTGCATGGTGTTGGGGTTGGGGTTGCCGGGGTTCGACCCTGGGCAGTCGTCCTCGACCACGGGATCCGCCCCGGGCATTCCGAAGTCCGGTTCGAACTCGGTGAGGTTGTGATCGATCCCGGCGGCAATCGAATAGGAAACCTCTCCGCCTGTGCAGAGCACCCCTCCGGTCACGGGGTTCTCGTACGAATGCGGGTTCAGCATGCCGAAGAAGGAGGAAAAGGGGTCGTAGACAGTGTCATCACAAGGGTCGGCGTCGTTGGGCAGAGTGCCCGGACCGGAGGGGGCTCCAGGTCCGTTGCCGATCGTCTTGGCAGGTAGCGGCGGGCCCGACGAGTTGGTCCGCAAACAAATCTCGGTACCGGCTCCGATACCGAAAGGGACCACGAAGGGGGGGGAAGCCTGACCGGGCTGGCCGACATGGGCCTGGGCGGCGGCAGACACTGCTACCGAGTTGAAGCCGATCACGGTGCCGAAAGTGGTGTCCCTGCTCTGGGTCGGTATCCGTACTCGGATCTCCCGATAGCCGCCGGTGAACGAGATGCAGTTGGTGGCGGGGGTGAGTCCGAGATCGGCGGCGGTCACCGCCAACCGCCCGGTGGCGAGGGTGTCGGCGCACAACGCAACCCAATCGGCATCCGAGACTGGGCGTACGTTGGCGTCCACAAGGTCGGTTACCTCGGTGACGAGGGTTTGGAGGTTGCCGTCCAGGTAGCCGCTGACCGCCCCTCCCATTACCGCCGAATCGGCGCCGTTCTGGTCGAGACGCCGCTCGTTGAACCCGTCGCCGACGTCGATGGCGATGGCGGCGAACCCGCACAGCAAAAAGAGGGAAGCGGCGACCATGAGAGCGGTGGTGCCGCGGTCGCGGCGGTGTAGGTTCAGCACGAGGTTCCTCCGGGGTTGGGCGCCCAAGTTGCGGCCTGCTCGAGTCGGATCTCGACGTTCGATGTGAGGTTGAGCGGAGACGGGAAGGCCCAGTCGATGAATCCGGTAAGGGTCTGACCGGGTTTGCTCACTGACACGCTGGCCTCCCCACCGACGGCGGCTCCGCTACGGCCGAGGGTGATGGTCGCTCCCGAGCCGATGTCCATTCGCGAGCAGGTCTCGGTGACGATGGCGTTGGTGGTTCCCCCGAAGTTGACGGCCGCCAACCGGGCTCCCTCCCGAGCGCCATGGCGCACGTCGAGGTTCTGGGAGAACAACCAGGCGAACTCGACGATGCCGATCAACAACAGCACCAGAAACGGCATCAGAATGGCGAATTCGATGAGGGCGGCACCTTTTTCCTCCGCCCGACCCGCGGGGCGCGGCAATCGCATTGTGGCCTCCAGGCTCTCCACTCCCAGCCTGCATCGTCGCCGACTCAGGCTGCCTTTAGGCCACAGACAGAAAACCGATGGGGAGCCTCACTGCTCCCGGTGGTTCGCCGCCCGCGACCACCTCCCAACCGCGCTTGGTGGTGAATATTACCACTCAGTGTGGTGGCGACAAGAGCCTGTTAGCAGGTGGGGGAGCCGACGTTGTCGGCCCAGGTGGCAGGCTGTTCGATGCGGATCTCCACTCCAGAGCGCAGGATCAGCGGGCTTGGGATGGCCCAGTCCAGCAGCCCGGTGAGGGTGGTGGCGGTGGCGGAGACTTCCGCCTTGGCGCCATCGCCGACGGTACCCGAACCGCAGGCCTCCAGGCTGACCGTCGGGCCGGCCGCGGAATCCATGCGGGCCTGGACCTCGGCGACGATGTCGGCGGTCTGGGCGTTGCCGGTGTTGGTGTTGGGGTTGAAGTTCACAGCGATCAGTCGCGCTCCTTCCCGAGCGCCATGGCGAACGTCGAGGTTCTGAGCGAACAGCCAGGCGAACTCGACGATGCCCATCAAAAGCAGTAACAAGAACGGAAGCACCAGGGCGAACTCGACGAGAGCGGCACCTTGGTCGGATCGGGTTCGACGGGAACTTCTGATCGGAATCACCGGAAAAGGTTGTAGGTGACGGTGCCGGGTGTGGGCGGGATCTGGTCTCGAACGCTCTGAGGCAGCATTTCCTCCATGAACAAGAACGCAGAGAGCATCTCGATGTTGCGATTGCCGCCCAAAGGCCAGCCGCACGATTGCACCGACGGGCTCGGGCAGGGTCCGCTCGAGGGCTCGCCCGGTTCGAAGACGATGTCGCAGCTATTGGCGTTGCACTTCCAAAAAGTGGTCTGCAGATAGACGGCCCGGAAGTCCTTGATCAGATAGTCACCCGACCCCCCGCCCAAGTCGACGAAGAACTCCGGTATCAGCGCGAACCTGACCGCGTCGGCGATCGTCTCGTCGAACAAGGCCGGGAGACTTGGATTGCTCGCAAAGGCCGACCGCCAGGCGGCCATGCACGCCTCCATCTGGGTGCTGTTGCCGACCGAGGCACATGCTCCCGGTTGGGTTGCCGGGTTGTCGATGTAAACCCACAGCGGCGTGTTGTCGAGCTGGGCGGTGCCGTTGTGAACCGTCACGCGATTGGATCCCCGGGCCAGCCGACCGGGGTTGCCGAAGTTGCCGAATCGGAGACCGTCGTTCAAACGGCCCGACGAGTTCCCGGTCTGGGTGCGCAGCTCGTTCGGCTCGGAATTGAAGATCGGGCAGTAGGTGAAGTCGTGCTTCGAGGTGCCTGAGGTATACACCGAAAGGGGATGATCGACCCCGACGGCGATATTGGAGACGAGCTTGGTGGCAGTGGCGGCGTTGCCGCAGGTCTGTGTCGTGTTGAGATCGAAGTTCCCGTATAGCGATACGTCGAGGTATCCGAAGTTGCCTTCGGCCGGGCCGTTACACGGGGGCGACGAATGGGGAGTCGGCCCATCCTTCAGACAGACGTGGTTAGAGCCCGAACCGGTTGGGCCCACTGCAAACGGCAGGATCCCGCCGGGGAACCCGAGGTCACCCTGGGCTTCGGCTGCGGCGCTGGTGGCGATGGCGTCTTGGCCCAAGAAGACTCCGAAGGAAGTGTCGACGTCGATGTCTGGGGTCCGAACCCGGGCCCGTTGGAGGTTGGAGGTGAAAGAGACGCAGGGCGAGACCGTGGAGACGAGTGAGTATTGGGCCGGCCGGGTCGGATCTACGCAGCTGACCCAGTCGGCCAGAGAAGGGTCGTCCAAGGAGGCGTTGGCAACATCGATCGCCTCGTTGGCGCCGTTGTTGGCGGCTACCAATGGCGTGGGACTCCCGTTGGCGAACTGGACCGCCGCCAGCGATGCGACGTCCGAGGCCGACTGGTCCTGACGACGGGCGTTGAAACCGGCGCCTACGTCTATGGCCAGCGCCGCCATCCCCAACAACAAGAAGCCGACCGCAATGGTGATGAAAGGAAGCGCCGCCCCCCTGTCGGTTCGGAGCCGGCGCCCCGACCACTCATTACCCCAAACGCCGTGGGATGCCCTCATGTCTTGCCCTCTTCTATCCGCCGGTGCGCCGAACCCTGGACGGGTTCAGATCTGCCCTCCGCACCTAGGTAACGGTCTTCCCACCGCCACCACGGATAGTGGTAATGCTAAGACCGCCACCGACAGTGAGCAATGGGCAGTCGGGCTCATCGCGAGCGGACTATGCCGGACTAGTCAATGGGTCTGATCAGGCCTCCCCGTTTTTGCACAATGTGCAGAAACAGCGATATGTGGTCGTTCTTGCACATTGTGCAAAAACGAGCGGGGGGGGGCCCCACGCGACGGAGCCCTCGAGGGATTTCCCCGAAGGCTCCGGCACCCCGCGACGGACTCGAATGACTTAGCCGAGCGGTACCAGATGGACCGGGTTGCCCTCCATGTAGGCCCGCCAGGTGGTGGTGTCAGAGGCGGTCCCGCCGTACTCGTAGCGAACCTTCCACCAGCACCAGCCGCCACACGAGTAGGTGTCGGGGAGGTTGACCTCCACCTTCAGCCACTTGCCGTTGTAGTCGTTGGCTGGCCGGGTGGCATCGATCACACAAGGCGAGAACGTCCCCATGCTGGTCCAGCTGTCGGTGACCTCGTCTCGGGTGTAGACCCCGCAGGATGCAAGGTCGGTGCCCGAGGGATCGAGAATGTGAATCTTGTTGGAGACGTTGGCCTGGGCGTCGCCGGGGTCATACAGCTCGACGATGAAGGTCTTGCCTGCGTATGTGTCGGAGACCTCGGCCAGGTAGAACTGGGTGTTGGAACCGCTGAAGTTGTTGAAGATCGACATGTCACCGAGGGCGTAGAGGCGCGGCGACCCCGCGCCGCTCTCCACCTTCACCGAGTATCTGTTGAGGCCATCGTCGTTCACGGCCGGCAAGGCATTGATCTCGACCTCGAGCGGGTAGATGCCCGGCTGCGGACTGATGACGGTGAAACAGGGTTTGGGCACGTCCCAGTCGCCGGGAACCCAAGGAGCGGCTCCACCCTTCTGGGGCTGCGGCGGGTAGGAGTGAGTGCAGATCACCGCGTTGTCGGAGAGGTCAAGGGGGGTGGGGTCGGGGGCGTATAGCGTGAAGGTGGTGTGTGGGCCCGGACAACCCGGCCAAGTTCCACAGAAGTCGTTGTGGTCGCCGGTACGGATGTTGTCGCCGTTCGGGAACGGCAAGTTGTCGAAGTTGAAGGCGCCGTCGAGGACGTAGACAGTGAAGTCCGAGACGCCGCTCGTGGTGTCGATCCCGTAGACGTAGCCACGGCTTGATCGGTAGGCGGGGCTCTGCGGGCAATTGTCATTGCCGCTACCGGAGTTGTCCCGGCAGAACGACGAGAAGGCATCGCCCATCCGAGTGTCGGTGTAGCGGCCGTGGATGTTGGCCCAAAAGTCGGTCATGACGCCG
>CAYUKI010000191.1:0-4886 GCA_964445235.1 uncultured Acidimicrobiia bacterium
CAGACCGATCACGAATGCACCCCACCAGTTGGTGCCCTTTTGCAAGCCGACCTGTTCGGTGGTCATGCCTTGTCCCTCCTCGTTGCGATTGGCCGTCATTGTGGCCGTCCCCCTCCCGACGCGTCGCCCAAAATCAACAGTTTTTCCTCACGTTCAACCGCCGGTACCCTGTCACCTGTGACGTTTCCGGTCGAGTTCCCGACTTCTGAGGAGCAGGCCGACGCCGCGCTTCGCCGTCTGATCGGAGGCCGGGTGCTTGCCTACCGCACCAGGGAGGGAGTCACCATCACCGAGCTGGCCGAGCGCGCCGGCGTCTCCAAGGGGATGCTCTCCAAGATCGAGAACGCCCATGCCTCTCCCAGCCTGGCCACCCTGGCCAGAATCGCAGAGTCACTCGATCTCCCCATAACGGCATTCCTGGCCGACTTCGAGGCCCGAACCACCAAGTTCGTCAAGGCGGGCCACGGGCTCGATCTCATCCCCTCCACTGCGGCCGGGCGCACCCGCACCCAGCTCCTCGGCACGATGGCAGAGTCATCTAAGCGAATGGAGCCCCTCCTGGTCACATTGGGGCGCGGGGCAAAAGTGTCGCCCATCTTTCGCCATACGGGGGTCGAATTCCTCTATCAGCTCGAGGGGGTGGTGGAGTACGTGGTCGGTGAGGGGCGTTTCTTGATGGAGCCGGGTGATTCCCTCCAGTTCGATGGGGAACTCACCCACGGTCCAGGGCGCTTGGTCAGGACCCCCGTTCGCTTCCTCTCGATCAAGGTGCATGCCCTTGACGAGCGCCAGGGCGATCACCGGATCGACTGAGACGCTTTGAAGACCCGACCCGCGACGTACTCGGCCTTCTCCTTGCTTCGACGTGGCCTCACCCACAAGCCATGGCCACGGGCCTGGAGGGCGCACGACCTCAAGTCCTCCTACGACGCTGTGGTGGTGGGAGCCGGGGTCCACGGGTTGGCCACGGCGTACTACCTGGCCAAGAACCACGGGATCACCAACGTTGCGGTTCTTGACAAGGGTTACGTGGGTGGAGGCGGCTCGGGCCGCAACACCGCCATCATTCGCTCCAACTACCTGACCCCGGAAGGAGTCCGCTTCTACGACCGTTCGGTCACGCTCTACAACACGATGGCGGCCGACCTCAACTTCAACGTGATGTTCTCCCGGCGAGGGCACCTGACTCTGGCTCACAACGACTCCTCGTTGAGGACCATGCGATGGCGTGCGGAGGTCAACAAGGTCGAGGGCATCGACTCCGAGGTGATCGACCCCCAAGGGATAAAGGAGATCGAGCCGGCTCTCGATGTATCCACAAACACTCGCTATCCAATCGTGGGAGCACTTTGGCACCCGCCAGGTGGGGTCATCCGTCACGACGCCGTCAATTGGGGATACGCCCGTGCTGCAGACGCTCTCGGGGTCGAGATCCATCAGACCACCGAGGTGACCGGCATCGATGTCGAAGGGGGGAAGGTAAGAGGAGTCACCACCTCCGCCGGACCGATCACCACCCCGATCGTGATCAACTGTACGGCCGGCTGGGCATCGACAATCGCCGACATGGCCGGTGTCAAGCTTGCGCTTATCACCCATCCGCTGCAGGCGGCGGTGACCGAGCCGGTCAAGATGTTCCTTCACTCCGTTGTGGTGTCCGGATCCCTACACGTATACGTGTCACAGACCGATCGAGGGGAGCTGGTGTTCGGCGCCGCGGTCGATCCGTTCGCCTCCTACTCGATGCGCGGCTCGCTCGAGTTCACCGAGGGGCTGGCCGGACATGTGCTCGAACTGATCCCCTTCATCCATCGCATGCGCCTGCTTCGGCAATGGGCAGGACTTTGCGACATGACCCCCGACTACTCCCCGATCATGGGGATCACCCCCGTGGACGGATTCCTCGTCGATGTCGGATGGGGAACATATGGTTTCAAGGCTGGGCCGGTGTCGGGTGAGGCGATGGCAGAGTTGGTGGCAACAGGGAAGACCCCTGAGCTCATCGCTCCCTTTGCCCTGGCCCGCTTCGCCGAAGGACGACTGGTCGGCGAAAAAGGCGCCGCAGCGGTCGGACACTGAGATGCTGATGGTGCCATGCCCGTGGTGCGGTCCCCGCAACGCCTCCGATCTCCATTACGTCGGGGAGTCCCGGCCCCGGCCCGGGCCGAGCACCGCGACCCCCGAGGAGTGGCGGCACTATCTATATGTGAAGAACAACCCGGCCGGATGGACCACCGAAACCTGGTACTGCCGATCCGGGTGCCGCCGCTATTTCGTGGTCGAACGCCACACCGTTTCCAACGAGATACGGACATCCCGGCTTCCGGCCGCCCAAGTTCGCATGATGGCCAAGGGAGAAGGCGGATGACCATCTCCTCTCGGATCACCGATCGCCGACTGCCGCCACGACCCACCGAGGTGATCGACCGCAACAAGCCCATCTCTTTCGAGTGGGATGGCAAGCCCTATCGGGGTTACGCCGGTGACACCATCGTCTCGGCCCTTTACGCCTCAGGGGTCGGCATCTTCTCCCGCAGCTTCAAGTATCACCGTCCTCGCTCGGTGATGGCGGCCTCATATCTCGATCCCGGCTGCACGGTGCAGGTGGGCGAAGAGCCCAACGTCCGCGGCGCTCACCGTCTATTGGAAGACGGGATGAATGTGTCCTCTCAGAACAACTGGCCGTCGCTCCGTTTCGACGTTGGAGGCGCCACCGACCTTATCGGCGGTTTCCTCACCGCCGGTTTCTACTACAAGACCTTCATCAAGCCGCAGCGGCTGTGGCCGGCGTACGAGAAGGTGCTTGCCCGCTTCGCGTCAGGTGGCCGGATCATCGACGACGGTCACCACGGAGACTACGACCATCGCTACGCCCATCCCGATGTGCTGGTGGCAGGCGGAGGTCCCGCCGGAATGGAGGCGGCGGTGGCCGCCGCCGCGGCGGGCGCCTCGGTGATGCTGGTCGAGGAGGAGCACGACCTCGGTGGCCACCTCCGCTACGACCCGGCTGCAGCCGCCAAGCTGGCGGAGCTGCGTAGGTCGGTGGGGGCCCAAGCCAACATCGAGGTTCTCACCGATTCGGTCGTGAACGGTCGCTATGACGACAACTGGGTGGCGGTCATGCAGCGCCGGCCGGGGCCTGTATCTGAACGGCTCGTCAAGGCGCGGGCCAATGTGCTGGTGGTGGCGGCCGGTCTGATCGAGAGGCCTTACGTGTTCGCGGGCAACGACAAGCCGGGGGTGATGCTCTCGGGCGGAGTGCGCCGGCTCGTCAACCTGTGGGCGGTCAAACCCGGTGAACGGGCCGTCGTCTTCGGGGCCAATGAAGAAGGCGATCGCGCCGCAGCCGATCTGGCAGGGGCCGGAGTCGATATCGCCAGGGTGGTCGATGCCCGTAAAGGTGAAGGGATCGTACGGGCGGTTGGAGAGAAGATCCATGTGCGGGGAGTCGAGTTGACCAACGGCAAGACCATAGATTGCGATCTGCTAGTGACCGCGGTGGGCTGGACCGCCCCCACCTCGCTGCTCAATATGGCGGGGGACAGGCCGGTTTACGATTCGAACTCGGCGCGTTTCTTCTCGAGCCGGCTTCCCGAAAACGTCATGGTGACGGGGGGCCTGGCCGGTGACGGCACCCTCGAGCAATTGTCGGATCATGCAAGAGCGGTCGGCAAGGAGGCGGCCCGCCGGGCGCTATCGACCCGTCGCCGGCTGCAGGCGGCCAGGCCTTGGGCGGCCCCTGTCGAGGGTCCCGAACCCTCCGATCAGCCGATACCGTTGCCTGGGCTCGCCCGCCTGCCCCATCCTGCCCTGTTCCAGGCCACCACTCATGGGATGGTGGACTTCTGCGAGGATGTTTCCTCCAAGGACCTGGTGGCGGCGGCCGCCGAGGGTTTCGACTCCATCGAGCTGGTCAAGCGATTCACCACAGTGACGATGGGACCGACCCAAGGAAAGCTGGAAACCGTGAATGCCGTGGCCGTTCTCGCCTCGGCCAGGGACGAGACCATCGAGCAGGTAGGGACCACGGTGTGGAGGCCGCCATACGCACCGATCACCCTCGGCGCACTCGGCGGGCACATCGTCGAGCCGGTCAGATACTCGCCCATGCAGCCCTGGCATGAGGCTCACGGTGCGGTTGCCCTTCTCGCAGGGCAGTGGATTCGCGTAGACCACTACGGCGACCCCGCCGCCGAAGTGCGCAACGTTCGCCAGAACGTCGGCATCATTGACGTCACTCCCTTAGGCAAGCTCGATCTGGTGGGGCCCGATGTTGCCAAGCTTCTCAACCTGCTCTACGTCAACAAATGGTCCAAGCTCGACGTCGGTGGTGTCCGCTACGGGGTCATGTGCGCCGAGGATGGCGTCGTGCTCGACGACGGCGTCACCGGCCGCCTCGACAATGACCATTACCTGATGACCACGACCACCTCGGGGGCAGGGACCGTCTGGGAGTGGGTGGAGAACTGGCTGCAGACCGAACATCCCGATTGGAGGGTCCACGTCACTCCGGTGTCGACTGCCTACGCCTCCATGAACGTGGCGGGGCCGGCGTCACGCGAGCTGCTCAGCCGGCTGACGGAGCGTATCGACCTCTCCCCCGATGCCTTCCCCTACATGAACGTTCGCAAAGGCAGCGTGGCCGGAGTCGATAGCTTCATGTGGAGGATCGGGTTCACCGGCGAGCTGTCCTACGAGATACACGTGCCGTCCGCATTCGGGCTCCATGTGTGGGAGAGCCTGATGGCTGCGGGCGCCGACCTCGGAGTCGGAGCCTTCGGGGTCGAGGCGCAAAGGATCATGCGCTTGGAGAAGGGGCACTTCATCATCAGCCAGGACACCGATGGCCTCACCCAGGGCTACGGGGCCGGCCTCTCCTGGCTGAT
>CAYUKI010000192.1:0-775 GCA_964445235.1 uncultured Acidimicrobiia bacterium
TACGACCGGCATGCCGTTCGGCGGGATTTGCACGGCCCCTGGCACTAGCCCTTCCGGCGGAAGCTCGTCGTGGCATACCCGTTCAATGGCTACGCCTCGCAGGCGCACCGCAACGCGGTTGCTGTTGGCATCGACGGTCCAGGACGTCGATGCCAGCCCATCCATGGCGTCTGCGCACCAGTTCAATCGGGGCCCGGGCAACACCCGCACCTTTGCCGGCTCCTTCGGCCCCGGCATCGGCGGTGGCGCGACCAGGTCAATCCACGGCAGGGGCTCTTGGGGCTGGCCCAGGAACAACCCCATGCCGGCGGTCAGGGGCTGAGGCCCGAGGCCGCTCAAGGTGTCGGTTGCAAGCGATCCAAGCACCGCCCCGCCCGTGTCTTCGATGCCGGCGATGGCGCCACGCAAGGCAAGATAGGTGCGGGCTCCAACCTTGGGGAGCCCAAGAGAGATGCTCACCCCTGCCGGGACCCTGACCGTACAGTTGAAGCCAAGATGTTCCTCCAGATCGGCGGCGTTGAAATCGGGAGCGTCGATCCGGAGGGGACACACCGCCCCGGTCAGGGCGATAACCAGATCGCTCACCGCCAGGAACTCGAACCCGCCCAAGGTGATCTCGACCCCGGCGGCCCTGGGCCGGTTCCCGACCAGGCGGTTGGCGAGGGCGAAGGCGGGACGGTCGAAGGGTCCTGACCGGGGAACCCCGAGCCGCGGGCCCCCCCCCCCCCCCCCCGCGGGGGGGGGGGGGGCGCCGCCCCCCCCCCCCCCCCCCACC
>CAYUKI010000192.1:785-4877 GCA_964445235.1 uncultured Acidimicrobiia bacterium
GACCGCGCGCTTCAGCGCGTCGGTGAAGGCGTGCAGCGGGCCACCGGCCAGCACAAGCAGCCTTGGTTTCTCCCGGCCGGTAGGGGTGGTCATCGACGATTGGCCGTATCGACGAAACGAACCCTGATCCCGGGGGTGAGAAGCGCCGGAGGGTTGCGATCGACGTCCCACACAGCCAGGTTCGTAACCCCAACCAGGTTCCAACCTCCCGGTGAGGCGGCCGGATAAACCGCGCAGTAAATGTCGGCTATCCCAACAGAGCCGGGCGGGACCCGCGGTCGCGGATCATCCCGTCTCGGCAGGCGCAGCTCGGCGGGGAGGCCGGTCAGGTAGGCGAAGCCTGGGGCGAATCCGCAGAAGGCAACCTCATACTCGGCCATCGTGTGTGCCTCGATGACCTCCGGGACCGACAATCCGGCCTGGGAGGCAACCGCATCCAAGTCCTCACCGATGTAATCGACACTGATCTCGACCAGGGGCCCTGGAGCGGTATCGGTCGGAACAGCGGCGGGCGTCGAGGCCAAGTCGATCAGGTGGTGACGGGAACGTCCTGCGGTATGAGCGTCCCGATAACGGATCAGGATCGTTCGGGCGGCGGGGACAATCTCTTCGATCTCCTCCGACGGCATCGAGACCAGTGCGGCATCGGCTCTCCGAACCTGGGCGATATCGTCGAACTCCAGCAGAACGGCA
Organism: uncultured Acidimicrobiia bacterium; assembly: GCA_964445235.1. Lineage (GTDB taxonomy): Bacteria > Actinomycetota > Acidimicrobiia > Spongiisociales > ZC4RG35 > CAYUKI01. Next base: position 1,479 of record CAYUKI010000192.1, read on the forward strand.
TTGGCACCGTAGGACAGCAGGCGGGGCACCCCCGGCATGCCGTCCACGTTCAGATGGCGGACTCTGAGGGGGCGGGGACGAAGGCGGCGACCGACAAGCCCACAGATTCCAACGCCGCCCGAATATCGGCCGCCAGTGCGAGCGCATCGGGAGTGTCGCCGTGCACACAGATCGAATCCGCTACCAAGGAAAGCGGCCCATCGACGGTATCCACCGTGCCTTGGGAGGTAATGCTGACAGCCTGGGCAACCGCCTCATGGCGAGACAGCACCGAACCGCCCTCTGATCTCGGCACCAGCTTGCCCGAGGGTTGGTATGCCCTGTCTGCGAACGCCTCCCGTGCGATTCCCAACCCCCGACCGGCTGCAACCGCGAGCAACGCTGAGCCTGGCTGGCCGAGGATGATCAAAGCGGCGTCTGCGGCTGCGACCGCCTCGACCACGGCACCCGCCATCTCCTCGTCGGAGAAGCACCGGTTGTACAAGGCACCGTGGGGCTTGACGTAGGACACCTTGGTGCCTTCGCGTTCGGCCAGTGCGGTCAGGGCGCCGATCTGGTACAGCACCTCGTCGCTCACATCGGCGGGGGCGATGTCGAGGTTGCGCCGCCCGAATCCTTCCAGGTCCCGCCACGAGACGTGGGCGCCGACCGTCACGCTCCGCTCGGCGGCCCAACCGCACACCCGGGCCATGGTTTTGGCGTCGCCTGCATGAAAGCCGCAGGCGACGTTGGCGCTTGAGACCACGTCGAGGAGGGCGCGGTCGTCCCCTATGCGCCAGGGACCGAATCCCTCCCCCAGATCGGCATTGAGGTCGATCCGTCGCCTCTCACTCATGGTTTCCTCAGCAGGTCCGCCCACTCGGTGGCACGAAAACCGTGGTTTCCGCCATAGGCGGCGCGTGGTGGGGAGCTCCATCCGTCGAGAAGGGAGGGCGGAGACCGGTGCACCTCAACTCCCAACGGCCTGCACACAGAAAGAGGATCCTTCGCCTCGGGGCCCCACAGCGGCACCGAGAGGTCGCCCCCTGGGCAGGTGGAGAGGGCGCAGAGAAGATCGATCTCGGCGAAGAACTCGAGGTAGTCGCCTGGTTGGGCAGGACAGGCTCCCATCCAGTAACGGTCCTCGTCGTTCAACCCGGTGAGCTGGAAAACGTTGAGCACATCGTGGACGTCGAACTCGGTGAGCCCGAAGGGCGCAACGGCCCTGACCAAGTTGGAATGGCAGTGGAAGTCGAAATCCTCGCCGGTCAACATCCGGTTCACATAGGGATCGCATCGAGTACCTAGAAGATCGTGCACGCGCCCTCCACTGCCGTCAACGCCGTAGCTTTCAAGCGAGTCGAAGGTGATGGTTGCCAGCGGACGCAAGAAGGGAAGGTTCGACCACAACCGGTCGTAACGGGTGACGTGGGCTGCCTGTAGCTGGCGGGTGCGGGCCGCCCACATACGCTCACGGGGGTCGTGGCGGTTCCAGATATTGAGGTCGGCGACCTGGGGACCTTCCAGGGTGATGATCCGGCACAAGTGCCCAGCCGGTACCTGCCAAGCCCTCCCCGACCGGATGGGCACCTCCATCGAGAGGACAATCTCACGTTCGGAGGCGGTCAGGGCGTCGTAAAAGGCCCGGTTGACCTGCAGCGGTCCATCGATCTCGGCCTGGTAGGCGGCAGGAGGGTATCCCATGGAGCCAGCTACACGTCCCAACCGGCATCGATAGGGATGTCATGCCCGGTGATGTTGCGGGCCCCTTCGGATACGAGGAAGTCGATGGCGTCGGCGACGTCGTCCTCCTCCACAAATCGGCCAAGGGCGGTCTGGCGAACAAAATCGGCGTACACCTCCTCAGGCGTCTTTCCCGTGCGGCGGGCTTTCTCGGTCACGATCCGGTCCATCCGCTCGCCGTGGGTGACGTTTGGACATACATCGTTGACGGTGATGTTGTGGGGTCCCAACTCGAGGGCAAGCGTGCGAGTAAAACCCCTCACCGCCCATTTCGAGGACGAGTACCCCGAGCGGTTTCGATAGCCCCGGAGACCTGAGGTCCCTGCGATGTTGACGATGCGTCCCCCACCTCTGGCGATGAGGTGAGGAATGGCATGCTTGCAGGGCAGGAAGGTGCCGATCACGTTCAACTCCAGGATCTTGCGAAAGTCCTCGACCGGGTACTCGGCGGCCGGCGTCTCGATCGGCCCGGTACCGCCAGCACAGTTGACGAGGATGTCTATACCGCCGAACCGTTCCACAACCGCCTTCACCATCGCCATCACTTGGCTTTCGTCGGTTACGTCACAACCGACCGCCAGGCTCCCTCTCCTCGGATATCTCTCATCCAGGACCCCGGTATGCTTCTCCAGGGCCGCCACGTCTCGTCCGGCCAGCCCAACGTGGGCGCCGTCCCTGGCAAAATGCTCGGACACCACCGCCCCGATCCCCCTGCCGGCTCCGGTGACAATGGCGACCTTTCCGCCGAGGGCCGATACTCGTTCCTGCAACACTCGGGGGCGATTATCGCGCCAAAGTTTTGAGAAGGCGTCGGATTGGAGAGGGCCTGACCATGTATACCAAGCCGTTCGGGTACGAGCGGGCCGACACCATGACCGAGGCTTGCGGCATCCTTCGAGCACATCGTGGCGCCGCCAGGGCGATCTCGGGTGGCCAGTCTCTTCTCCCCATGATGAACCTAGGCCTGCTCGAGCTGGAGCTGGTCGTGGATCTGAGCCGGATCGAGGAAGGGCGTGGCGTGACCGAATCGGAGGGCTATCTCTCCATCGGCGCCCTCTGCCGCCATCGCCAACTTGAGCACGATCCCCTGGTCGTCGCGGGACAGCCGCTCTTGGCGGCTGCCGCTGGGTGGATCGGCTCGCCCCGGATCCGCAACGTTGGAACCCTCGGCGGCTCGCTGGCCCATTCCGATCCGGCCGCCGAGCTACCGCTGGTGATGATCGCCCTCGGCGCCGAATACGTCCTCACCGACGGCCGCACGACCCGCAACATCTCCTCCGACGAATTCCACCTTGGATATTTCACCTCGGCCCTGGCTGACGATGAGCTGGTTTCTGCAGTCCGGGTGCCGACGCTCGGGCCCGGGTGGGGTTGGGGGTTCACCGAGATGGCCCGCCGCAAGGGTGACTTCGCGGTTGTGGCGGCCGCTGCCCTCGTCCGAATCGCCGGCGGCCGCGTGATTGAGGCCCGCCTCGCCATCGGCGGCGTCGGGAGCAGGCCACTCCGGCTGGGGGCGGTCGAGGCCGGCCTGAGCGGTGCCACCCTCGACACCATCGATCGAAGAGTAGGTCCGGTCGGTGGCATCGAGCCTTTTACCGATACCAACGCCACCGCCGATTACCGCAGGAATCTGGCCTGGGTCCTGTCGGTGCGGGCCCTCACCGAGGCGGCGGGCCG
>CAYUKI010000193.1:0-4841 GCA_964445235.1 uncultured Acidimicrobiia bacterium
GATGATGTCGAGCTGGCGGAGGGTGAGGTGGGTAGGCCGGCCCTCGGCGTCACACGGGAACTCCTCGCTGAGGGCGTACCCGAGCCCCATGTGAACCGAACCCTCCACCTGGCCCTCGCACAGGGTCGGGTTGACGACTCGACCAACGTCGTGCACGGCCACCACCTTCTCGATGACGCCGGTGGTCTGGTCGGCGATGACCAATTGCGCGGCATACCCGAAGGTGGAGTGGATCTTCGGGTTGGGCTTGCCCGAGTTCATGGAATCGGTCCAATCGATGACGTAGGTGCCTTCGTAGTCGAGCTCGGGCTGGCGACCCCCTTCGTCGGCGGCCTGACAGGCTTCTCGCACCGCTCCAGCCGCCATGAGTGTTCCCCGTGAACCCGTCGTCTGGCCGAAGCCGAGCTCCCGGGTGGTGTCCACCACCACCCGCACCTTCTCGGGGGCTATGCCGAGCTCGTCGACGGCCACCTGGAGGGCGACGGTATCGACACCCTGTCCCATCTCGGTCCAACCGTGGCGGACCTCTACCGATCCATCGGAACAGAACCTCACCACGGCCTTGGACACCTCGCGTAGCCCGTTGCCGAGGCCCGAGTTCTTCAAACCGACGCCGAGACCGACCGCCTTACCGGCCGCCCGGGCGGCGTCGTAATGGGGTCTGATCGTCTCCAGGCAGACCAATGCTCCCCGGCACCCCTCGTCCATGATTTGCCCCGGCCCCCAAACATCGCCTGGTTGGACGGCGTTGCGAAAGCGCATCTCCCAACCCGAGATGTTGACGAGGGCGGCCAGCCGGTCCATCACCCCTTCCATGGCGAACTGAGCCTGGTTGGCGCCGAATCCTCGAAACGCTCCACACACCGAGTTGTTGGTGCGAGCTGCCACGGACTCCACGTCGATGTTTGGGACGGTGTAGGGCCCGCTGACGTGCCCGGCCGCCCGCTCCAGCACCTTCATCCCCACCGATGCGTAGGGTCCCGAGTCGCCGATCAGCCTGGCCCGGAGGGCGGTCAGCTTGCCGTTCTCATCGCATCCTGCCCACATTTCGACGCGGATCGGGTGCCGTTTGGGATGAATGTGAAACGACTGCTCGCGGGTGATCGTGCACTTAACGGGTTGTTTCAGCAGCCAGGCCGCCAACGCAGTTTGCGCCTGGTTGGCCATGTCTTCCTTGCCACCGAACGCCCCACCGTTGGAGATGAGCTCCACGGTGACCGCCGACGGCTCCAACCCAAGGACGGCGGCGATCTGGTCGCGGTCGTCCCACACTCCTTGTCCACCCGAATAGACGTGAAGGCCGCCGTCTTCCTTGGGCACCGCCAGCGTCGACTCCGGTTCGAGAAAGGCCTGTTCGACGCGTTGGGTGGTGAAGACCTCATGAACGGTGAAGGCCGAACCGGCCAGGGCCGCCCCGACCTCCCCCCGGCGGTAGCGGGACCGTGACAAGAGATTACCTTCCAGGCCCCAAACGGCATCCTCCGAGAACACCAGGGCTAGAAGCGGGTCGGTGATCGGAGTCAAGACCCGATATTTCACGTCGACCAGTTCGGCACCCTGGCGGGCGGTGGCGACGTCCACCGCCACCACGATGGCGATGACGTCTCCGGTGAATGAGGTCCGGCCTCCGGCGGGAATGAACACCGGCCAGTCCTTCTCGATGATCCCGACCTTGAGGTCGCCGGGAACGTCGTCGGCGGTGAAGACCGCCACTACACCGGGATAGGCGCGGGCGGCGCTCGTATCGATGGCGAGCACATCGGCGCGGGCGTGATCGGCCAGTCGGAGGGCGCCGTGCAACATGCCGGGAACTCGAAGGTCGTCGATGTAGCCGCGATCTCCCAGGGCGAGCTGTTCTCCTTGGTAGCGGGCGCCGTTCTTGCCTATCCCGGTCGGCAGGGCCGGGGCCGGGATCGGCTCGCCCGAGGCCAGCAGCTCGATGGCGTCGATGATCTTGATGTAGCCGGTGCACCGGCACAGGTGGACGCCTAGGCGGCCCTCGATGGTGGCCCGGTCGAGGTCGGCCCCTTTTAGATCGATGAGCGCCTTGGCTCGTACGAGGATGCCGGGCGTGCAGAAGCCGCATTGGAGGGCGCCGGTGGCCACAAATGCCCGGGCCAGGCGGTCCCGTTCGGCCGGTTCGAAGCCCTCCAGGGTGGTGACTTCCCGCCCGGCGACCTTGGCCAGCGCGGTGACACAGCTCACCATGGCCTTGCCGTCGATTAGCACCGTGCAGCAACCGCATTGACCGGAGGGTGCGCAACCGTCCTTGGCCGACGTGACGTCGAGTTCTTCCCGGAGCGCGGCGAGCAGATGGGGGTGGTCCGCCGACACCATCACCTCATGCCCGTTGAGGGTGAAGGTGATACCGACCTCGGTGGGAAATGTCACAGGTCTTCCAGCTCGGGAGGTGCCACTGCACCTTTCTGCTCGGCGATCAGTCGGTACGCGGCGGGCACGCGGTACTTCTCGAAGTCGAAAAGGGTGCGTTTGTAGAAGCGAGTGTGATCGAGATCGATACGGGAGACGATCACCTCGTCTTCGGTGGTGATGGTCTGGGCGATGATTTGGCCCGACGGGGCGATGATGGCCGACTGCGCCAGAGATTCGACTCCCTCCTCTACCCCCCCCTTGGCGGCGGCGACGACGAATGTGCCGTTCTGGTAAGCGCCAGCCTGCATCACCAGGTGGTTGTGAAAAGCCTGGAGCGGGTTCTGGGTCGGATCGGGGGCGTAGTGGAGGGGGGTGTTGTACCCGATCAGGACCAGTTCCACACCCTGCAGGCCCATGACCCGGTAGGTCTCCGACCAGCGACGATCGTTGCATATAGCCATGCCGATCAATCCGCCGAAGGCCCGCCACACCGAGAAGTCGTCCCCTGGTTCGAAGTAGTGGCGCTCGGCATGCTGGAAGGGTCGGGACGGGTCGTAATCGGTGTGGCCGGGGACGTGCACCTTCCGGTAGATGCCGACGGTACGGCCGTCCTGCTCCACCAGGTGGTAGACGTTGTAGCGGTGGCCATCCTCGGTGTGTAAGGCATAGCCGAGCGCAAAGCCCACCCCAAGGCGGGCCGCCTCATCGAAGAGCGGCTTGGTGTGCCGGTTGGGCATCTCCCGTTCGTAGAACCCCTCCGCCTCTCCGTGCGACATGTGCCAGCGCGGAAAGAATGTGGTGAGCGCCAGCTCGGGAAACGCCACGAGTTGGGCGCCCTGCGCATGGGCATCGTCGAGTAGCCGTATCAGGCGCTCCACGACATCGTCGCGGTCGTCGGCTCGTTGGATGGGCCCCATCTGGGCGGCGGCCACCATCAGATGTCGGCTCGGCAACCGGTCTCCTGTTGTTGCTGACGTGGTCATGATCCTAAAGGTTTTACAAAATGTCAAGGGACGGTACACTCGATTGACCCTTCGCAAATCAGGAGCCGAGTGATGGCCAGCATCGTACGAGCTGCCTTGGTGCAGAGTGAATGGACGGGCAGCAAGGAGTCGATGATCGAGAAGAACATCGGCTACGCCCGACAAGCCGCCCAAAAGGGCGCCCAGGTGCTCTGCTTCCAGGAGATCTTCAGCGGTCCGTACTTCTGCACCGTTCAAGATCCCAAGTACTACGACACGGCCGAGGAGATCCCCGACGGGCCCACCATCTCGAAGATGATCACGTTGGCCAAGGAGACCGGGATGGTCCTGGTCGTGCCGATCTACGAGAAGGTGGACGAGGGGACCTTCTACAACACCGCCGCCGTGATCGACGCCGACGGCCGCTTTCTCGGCATCTACCGCAAGACTCACATCCCCCAGGTCAAGGGCTTTTGGGAGAAGTTCTACTTCAAACCGGGCAACCTCGGTTACCCGACCTTTGACACCGCGGTGGGCCGCATCGGCGTCTACATCTGTTACGACCGGCATTTCCCGGAAGGCTGGCGGGTGCTCGGTCTGAAGGGCGCCAAGATCGTCTTCAACCCTTCCGCCACGACGCGCGGCCACTCCAAGTATCTGTGGCAGCTCGAGCAACCGGCCGCCGCCGTCGCCAACGAGTACTTCGTCGGCGCTATCAACCGGGTCGGAAAGGAAGACCTCGAAGACACCGACTACTACGGCAGCTCCTACTTCGTGGGCCCCCGCGGTCAGATGATTGGCGAAACCGCCTCCGACCAGGCGGACGAGGTGGTCGTGCGCGATCTCGATCTCGACCTGATCACCGAGGTGCGCCGCCACTGGGCCTTCTATCGAGACCGTCGACCAGAGATCTACGGAGAAATCAGCGGGTGACGGCGCGGATCGAGTTCTTTGTCGAGCCTTTCAGGGAGGGTCGGCCCGGGCGCCATGTGCGGGCGGCCATCCAGGCCATGGAGGCATCCGGGTTCGATGTCGACCTGGGTCCTTTCGGGAACGTGGCCACCGGTCCCCGTCGTGCGGCACCCGGTGCCATCGCCTCCATGCTCGGGGCGGCACTGGCCGCCGGAGCGACAAGGGTCTCCGTGCAAGTGGTCGGTGTCGAGAAGGAGACCACACTGCACGGGTTCGGGCTGGGGAGCCTCCACGATGCGCTCGGTCGAATGATCGCCCAGGTCGAGATGGAACTGGGGACGTCCGTGGCCGAGCTGGCCCGCGAAGACAAACAAACGGCGGTGCGCATGCTCGACGAACGCGGAGCGTTCTTGCTGCGGAAGTCGATAGAGGACGTTGCGGACGCGATGGGGGTTAGTCGGATCACCATTTACAACTATCTCAACGCCATCCGTGCGGAAGCGTCCTGACAGGGTGGGAATCGACTTGGGCGGAGGAAGCTAGTGCACCCGGTCCAGGCTCAGGCCCTTCGGATAGGGAGCTACTACACGGCCG
>CAYUKI010000194.1:0-4838 GCA_964445235.1 uncultured Acidimicrobiia bacterium
CTTCAGCTTCATCGATTGCTCCTCCTCGAGCTGGATTGGACTTGGCACTCCACCCTCGAGAGTGCAAGAAGAGATTAGCACTCGCGCTCGGCGACTGCTAACCGGGCGGCGAAGGGCTCCGGGCCCCCGCCGGGGGGGAAGGCGAAGGGCTGCGGGCCACCGCCGGAGGGGAAGGCGAAGGGCTCCGGGCCCCCGCCAGATAACAAGGCGTCAACCGAGACGCTGGCCGGCGTCGATATTGGCGTCCCAATCGGTGAAGCTGCCTTGGGAAAGCCAGAAGGCGCCGGCGGCACCGATCATCGCTCCGTTGTCGGTGCAAAGCTCGGGAGACGGCAGGTAAAGCTCCAAACCCCGCTCGGCGGCTGCCTCCGCCAGTCTGGCGCGGAGGCGGCGGGTCGCCATCACTCCTCCCCCCCCACCAATCACCTTGGCTCCGGTGTCTAGAACGGCGTTCAGGGTCTTTTCGACCAGCACGTCGACGATCGCCTCTTGAAGCGAGGCGGCCACGTCGGCTTTCGAAGGAAGATCCCCCCGGCTGCGGCCGCGTTCGATGAAGGTGGCCACCGCCGTCTTCAAACCGGAGAAGGACAGGTCGTGGCGTCGGTCCGGAAGGGCGCGGGGAAAGGCGATGGCCCCCGGATCCCCCCCCTCGGAAGCGGCATCGATGGCCGGGCCGCCCGGATAGCCAAGACCCATGACCCTGGCCAGCTTGTCGAATGCCTCGCCGGCGGCGTCATCGATGGTGGCCCCCAGCACCTGATAGCGACCCCATTCCCGCATGAGGATGAGCTGGCTGTGCCCTCCGGAGACCAACAGCACGACCGCCGGGGGCCGGTATTCCTCGTGCTCGAAGGTCGGTGCGAACAGGTGACCCTCCATGTGGTCGACGCCGACAAAGGGCAGCTGCCGCGCCCAAGCCGTCGCCTTCCCAAAGCTGAACCCGACCAGCAGGGCGCCCGCCAAACCAGGACCCTGGGTGGCGGCAATCCCATCGAGGTCGTCGGGGTGCACCCCGGCGGTGGCGAGAGCCCGGTGGGTGAGAGCCCTTATCGATTCGACATGAGCACGGGCAGCCACCTCGGGGACTACTCCGCCGAATCGGGCATGATCGTCGACTTGCGAGGCGAGGGCGTTCGACAGTATTTCTGTGCCCCTCACCACGGCGACCGCCGTCTCGTCACAGGACGTCTCGAAGGCGAGCACGGTGGGACCGGTCACGACAGCTCCGCTCTAAGAGCATCGAGACGCTCAGCGAACTCGGGCTGGTCGAGGTCGTGGGCCCACATGATTACGGCATCCTCGTCCCGGTAATAATGCTTGCGAACGCCTACCGGCGCCATGCCAAACCGCCGGTAGAGGGCCTGGGCGCCATGGTTCGAGGCCCGCACCTCCAGGGTGAGGCTGCGGGCGCCCGCGCCGATGGCGGCTTCGGTGAGAGTCAACATCAAACGACTGCCAATCCCCCCCCCTCGACTCGCCGGTGCGACCGTGAGAGTAGTGATGTGGGCTTCATCCCCGACCACCATGAGTCCGCCGTAGCCGACCAGCCGGCCATCGTCCTCGGCGACGACGTACACGCGGCCGGGAACGCTCAGCTCATCGGTGAAGATCGCCTCGGTCCACGGCTGGGGAAAAGTGGCCCTCTCCACGCCAAGGGCAGAGGGGATATCGGCATTCGTCATCGGCCGAAGCCTCACGGCCGTCAGCTCGGCCATGGTCGTTCGTCGCGGAGGGTTTTCCAGCTTATGGTGACGTCGGGGTCGCGCAGGTAGAGAGGGCGGATCTCGTCGGGATGGGGGATCTCCCCGCGCTGGAGCGGCCCGGCCGCCACCTCCAGAAGGGCGGCCGCCGACGGGTAGCGAGGCCAGCCGATCCGTAGCCGGTGCAACCCTCGCAAGAGGCCCTCGGGCAGGCCCGGAACGTCGCCGACCAACAACACGTCGTCGGGATCCGATTCGAGCACGGCCCGGAGTCGTTCAGGGGTCATGATGGCCGGCGACTCGTCTTTGACCACGCCGCCGGGAACGGGCCGGTAGGACGCCACCGCCACCTCTCCACGACGAACGTCAACCACCGCCCATATGTGACGCCGGTGGGTGGTAGCCCGATAACCAAGGGCGTCGAGGGAGGTTGCCGGAAGGACCGGCACTCCTACTGCGGCAGCCAAACCCTGAGCGGTCGCCAGACCGATGCGGATGCCGGTGTAGAGACCGGGTCCGACGTCCACCACCACTGCGTCGAGGTCGCTGGGAGACCAGTCGGCCTGATCGAAAATGAAGTCGAGGGCCGGCACAAGGAACTCGGTATGGCCCCGACGATCCACCCGCTGTGCCGAACTGATCACCTGGCGGTCTTCACCCAGGGCCACCGCCGCGCCCGGCGTGGCGGTCTCGATGGCGAGGATCTTCATGGCGACAGGTCCGCCAGGGGTCGTTCGGCCCAGTTACCCATCGGAACGAGTCTGACATGACGAGTTCCCGAGTCGTCCACCTTGAACTCGACCCGAAGATGGTCGGGCGGCAGCAATCCGGCGACCGCGTCACCCCATTCGACCGCCAAGACGCCCCCGGCGGCCGCATCCCAGACGTCGAGGTCATCGAACTCGTTGGTCGTCGAGAGGCGGTAGGCATCGGCGTGCACGAGCGGCAGGAACCCGCTTCGATACTCCTTGACCAACACGAAGGAGGGGCTTACCACCGTTTCCTCGACCCCGAGCCCCTCGGCCAGGCCACCCGCGAACAGGGTTTTCCCGGCCCCCAGGTCACCGATGAGCAACACGACGTCACCGGGCCGGACGTGGGAGGCAAGTCGCCGCGCCAAGGCGATCGTGTCGGCAGGTGTGGGGCATTCGACTTCGATCATGTCGCAAAGAGATCGAGCTGGCGAGGATCCGGTGGCTGGAACTCGTCCTTGTCTTGGGGGGGGGAAACAACACGGGCCGCCACGAGAACACCCTTGGCCAGTGCGAAGTCCTTCCGCATCTCCGTGACCATTTTCTCGCCGCTGCGGAGGGCGGCGGCCGGATGGAAGGTCGGCACGAGCTGTTTCCCTCGCCACCACGGATACACGCGGCCGCGCAGCTTGGTGATCCCGACGTCAGTCTTCAGCAGCAGTTTGCTGGCGAAGTTGCCGAGGGTGATCACCACCCGCGGGTCGATGAGTCGGAACTGCTCCGACAACCAGCCCTTGCACGCCTCGATCTCATCTTCGAGCGGATCGCGGTTGCCGGGTGGCCGGCACTTCACGACATTGGCGATGTAAACGTCGTCGCGGCTCAAACCGATCTCACCAAGCAGCCGGGTGAGCAGTTGGCCGGCTGCACCCACGAAAGGCTCGCCCTGTTGGTCCTCGTGGAATCCGGGCGCTTCGCCTACGAACATCAGCTCGGCGGTCGGGCTCCCAACCCCGAACACCACTTGGGTACGCGTCGTGGCCAGCCGGCAGGCTGTGCACACGGCGGCTTGGCGTCCCAGTTCGATCAGGGTTTCGGACATCGGCGCAACGCTACTGCCCGGGATGGGAGACGTGGGTCGTCGCGCTCCTGTAGAGCAATGCCATCAACCTTCGGCGGCGGCGGCTCGGACTGCCGTCTCGATGGCACGACCGGTGACATGAAAGGCCGCCTCGCTCAGTACGTCGAGGTTTGCCTCGACTTCGCCGCAGGAGATCGCAAAGCTGGTGTCGCCGTCGTAGCGGGTGTGGGCGGGCCGCAGGCAGACTGCCAAGGCGTCCTGGCTGCGCAGCGCCAGCCTTCCCAACTCAACGCGCGACAGGCGGGCATCGGTCGCCACGACCACCAACGTCGTATTCGTGCCCGGCATGGGTGGCACCACCGGCGGGCCCGGTACCGAGTCGCCCCCGGTCAGTGACTCCCCCTCCAGGGAGAAAACGTCGCCCACGGCGTTCAGCACAACTAGGGCGCCAACCGTTGCCCCCGCCGCGACGACTGAGAACGAGCCCAACCCCCCTGGTTGGTCGAAACCCCGCCATTTCGCCACCGTGGCGCCGGTCCCTGCCCCCCACCGACCGGCGACCACGGGGTCGGAGGTTGCTTTCTCGAAGGCGATTAGACCCTCCGCGGCCCCCGGCCGAACCATCCGATCTCCCACCATGAGATCAAAGACCACCGCGGCAGGGACGATGGGCACCGGGCCGGCCGGAGTCGGGTGGCCCCGCCCTTCCGCCTCCAGCCCGGCCATCACCCCGTCGGCGGCGGCCAAACCGAACGCCGAACCCCCGGTCAGAAGGATGGCCTGGATCTGTTCGACCCGCATCCCTGGCGCCAGCAGGGCGGTCTCCCTCGAACCGGGGGCGGCTCCTCGTATCTCCACCGCCGACACGTTCGGCTCGGGGAAAACGATCACCGTACAACCGGTGCCGGCCGCGCGGTCGGTCCAGTGCCCGACTCGCACGCCGGGGACCGCAGTCAGGGTCATCCGACGTACCGGCGAGGCAACCGAGGTCCCAACCCGCACACCACTTCATAGGTGATCGTCCCCAACCGCTCGGCCCATTCGTCGACCGGAACCGAACTCCCGAGTATCTCCACCTCATCGCCCAGCGCGATGGGATCGTCACCCACATCGACGAGGATCTGATCCATCGTCACCGTCCCGGCCAAAGGGTAACGCCGACCGGCGATCGCCACTTCCCCCCCCCGCGAAAAGAGCAGCCGAGGCACTCCGTCGGCGTAGCCGATCGGGATGGTCGCAACGGTGGCTTCTCCTTGCAGAGGGCGCCGGCGCCCGTAGGAGGGTCGTTCACCAGCGGCCAGCCGCTGGAGGTGGCTGACCTGGGAAACCACCCTAAGGGCGGGTTGGAGGCTGGCGGTCTCTCGG
>CAYUKI010000195.1:0-4830 GCA_964445235.1 uncultured Acidimicrobiia bacterium
GAGACGAGGGTACCTATAGGATGTGGCGATCCCGGCCGATGAATGTATCGACGGTGCCGAAAAGTGGTACATGTACAGGTACCTGTAGGAGCCGAGGATGGGTTACGTCGACCAACTGACCGACCGGGACCTCGAGATTCTGGCCGCCCGCCAGCGGTTGGGACCGGCCGAGCTGCGCTCGCAACTCTCGACCAGGCCGTGGATGTTGGCCGATCTGGCCTCCGACTCCGAGCTGCTCGATGACCTTCTCGATCCCCGCACTCCTCTCGAAGAGTGCTCGCCGTTCCTCATTTTTGCTGCAGCCGTATTTCGGTCTGCCTTCGAGCTGCGGACCGCCGGTTGGGTCAGCGAATGGACCGGCCCCCGCCAGCGCTTGCCCGTGCTCTCGGTGGAGCCTCTGTGCGAGTTCCTCGATGACCCTGCCCGGGGCCTCTTCCTTGCCACGCTGTTGGCCGGCTTCGTGAAGGCCGATCAGCTCGACCCACGACCGGTGGCGGCTCTCGTCGCGGGGGCGGGGCCGGCTCGCCGGGTATTGCTGCGCCGATTGGGTGACCTCGCCCTCTTTCGGGCCGGAGTACTGCCGGATTACACCGGGTCCCATCCCCTCGCTCCTCAAGACGCCGACCTGCTCGGCCAATCGGCCGGGTTGAGGGCCGGAGAGGTGCTTTCGCTGCTCTCCCATCCCTCGGCCGCCGGACTCGAACCGATGGAGGTGCTGGGGGCGCGCTGGTACCGCCTGGCTTTCGAAGCCGGCGATCCGTCGCCGGTGGTGGCCGACGTCGCCAACCGTTTCTCTGCCGGCCGCCGGGTGCTGACCCACCTGTCGGATCGTTACCTCTGGAAGATCAACCCGAGCTGGCTTCCCCTGACCGCCTAATCCACCCGGCGGGGGCCCGGAGCCCTACGCCTAATCTCGGTGGGTGGCGACAGCGGCGACCTTGACGGTCAGTGATGGTGTGGTGGCGGGCACCCGCCACGACGCTTCGGGGGCGGCGCTCGCCGATCTCCTCGGTGCCCACGGGTTCGACGTGGTGGAACGACGGGTGGTGGCCGACGAGGCCGGTCTCATCTCGGCGGCGCTTCAGGATCTGGCCAAAAGGGCGAGGTTGGTTATAACTACCGGCGGAACCGGTCTAGGCCCTCGGGACGTGACTCCCGAAGCCACCCGGACCGTGCTCGACAAGGAGGTTCCCGGTCTCACCCATCTGATGCTGGTCGCCGGGATTCAATCCACGCCGCTGGCGGCCCTGTCGCGGGCGGTGGCCGGCACCATCGGGACCTGCCTGGTGATCAACACCCCCGGCAGTCCACGGGGAGCTGTGGATAGCCTCACGGCCGTTCTGCCCGTGCTGAGTCACGCCCTCGACCTACTGGCCGGCGACACCTCCCACCGGGGTTGAGCGCCCACCGCCCTCCGGTACGCGGTCTAACGTCTCGGAGGTGAACGAGCTCGACGAGATCATCGAGACCATCAAGGCCTGGGAGGGGAGGCCGTTTGCTATGGCCACCGTGGTCGGGGTGCGGGGCTCCACCTACCGCCAGCTCGGCGCTCGCCAGCTCATCGATATCGCCGGAATCTCGGTGGGAACCGTCTCAGGGGGTTGCCTCGACAACGACCTTCACGCGCTTGCGGCGGGAGTGATGGCAACCGGTCTGGCACGCCTCTCCACCTTCGATCTCACCGCCGACGACGAAGCCGTTTGGGGTTGGGGCATCGGTTGCAACGGTGCCACCGAGCTGCTGGTGGAACCTGGCGGTTCCGCCGCCCGGTGGGCTGACCAGGTCGAATCGGCCCGCACCCGCCATCACCCGCTGGCCGTCCTCCATTGGCTGGCAGGACCCGACGGGGTGGGTGGACGGCAATACCTCGAAGAAGGCCAGGAGCCTCGAGGTGTGTGGGAGGAACGAGCCTCACTTGCTCTCTCCGCCGGCGAGGCGGAAGTGGCGGCCGAAGGGAATCGACGGGTCTTCATCGAGGTGATCGGCGCCCCCCCCCGGCTGTTGGTGTGCGGGGCCGGCCATGATGCCGTTCCTCTGGTCCGTTACGCAGACGAGCTGGGCTTCGATGTCGTGCTGGTCGACGATCGGCGTCAGTTCCTCACCGTCGAGCGCTTTCCCCAGGCCTCCGCTCTCGTCCATGCCCGGCCCGGTGAGGTCGTATCGGCGGTGGGTATCGATCCCCGTACCTACGCAGTGATCATGTCGCACAACTACCTTCGCGACCTCGAGTATCTGCGGGTATTGATCGGCACCGACGTGGCGTACATCGGGACGCTCGGACCGGGCGCGCGCCTCGAGCGGTTGCTCAAGGATCTGGAGGCGTCCGGTTCGGCCGCCTCATCGTTCGACCTTCTAAAGCTGCACGGCCCGGCGGGCCTGGATATGGGGGCGGAGGGGCCCGCCGAGATCGCCTGGTCGGTGATGGCGGAGATCCTCGGCCTACGCCGCGGGGGTGGGGGCGGCTCGCTACGGGAGAGCAAGGGCCCGGCGGCCCTTCGTTCCGGCTGAGTTCGCCAAAACCAGAAGCCCCTGTCGACTCCCGAATGGCAACGACGCCGCTACCTTGGCGGCAACGAGTCCAGGAGGTGGCATGTACCCGGCAGCCTTCCAATATTCGGCGCCCCGCACGCTCGAAGAGGCCTTATCGCTGTTGTCCGAGCTGGGTGACGACGGGCGAGTACTGGCGGGTGGACAGAGCCTCATCCCGATGATGAAGATTCAACAGGCCTTTCCAGCCCACCTGGTCGACATCAACCGGATTTCTGGTCTTGATGGCATCAGGGAGGTCAACGGCCACCTCGGCATCGGCGCCCTGGTGCGCCATGCGGCGCTGGCGTCCTCGGGGCTGGTAGCCAAGAACAGCTCGATGATGGCCGCCGCCGCCCCCTGGATCGCCGACCCCCTCGTTCGTAATCGCGGCACCCTGTGCGGGTCGGTGGCCCATTGTGACCCGAAGGGCGACTGGAACTCGATGATGCTAGCCATGAGTGCCGTGGTGGTGGCCCGGTCGAAGGCGGGAGAACGCCTCATCCCCATCGGGGAATTCGTCATCGATTTCTTCACCAACTCGTTGCGACCTGGCGAGATGGTCACCGAGGTCAGAGTGCCCAAGGACGGCGTCGGAGGCGGCGGGTCCTACATGAAGCTGGAACGGAAGATCGGCGACTACGCCACGGTGGGAGTCGCCACCCATCTTCGGCTCGAAGGGAACGGGAAGATCGCACGGGCCGGACTGGCGCTGACCAGCGTCTCGTCCCACAACCTGAAGGTGACCGAGGCCGAGCAAATGATGGGTGACCAGACGCCGAGCGCCGAGCTCTTCGCCGAGGCGGGCGCCATCGCCGCCCGCACGTGCTCTCCGGACGACGACGTGCGAGGCCCTGCCGACTACAAGCGAGCCGTGGTTGCCGAGTACACCAAACGTGGGTTCCAGAAGGCCCTCCAGGCCGCCACCTCAGCATGAAGACGTGAGGAGAGACATGAAGATCAACGTCACAGTCAACGGGACCTCTCAAGAGAACGAGGTGGAGCCACGCTTGCTGCTCGTCGACTACCTGCGCACGGTGCGTAGCCTTACCGGCACCCACATCGGTTGTGACACCACCCACTGTGGCGCCTGCACGGTGCTGGTCGACGGCATTCCCACGAAATCCTGCACGATGTTCGCCGTCCAGGCCGACGGCGCTTCCATCACCACCGTCGAAGGTCTCAAGCAAGGCGGCCAACTGCATCCGGTTCAAGCAGCCTTCAAGGAGCATCACGGCCTGCAATGCGGATTCTGCACCCCGGGAATGATGATCGTTGGCGCAGCTCTCATCGCCGAAAATACCGATCCGAGCGAGGACGAGGTGCGTTGGGCGATATCGGGCAACATCTGTCGCTGCACCGGGTATGTCAACATCGTGAAGGCCATTCAGGCAGCCGCCGCCACCACCCGGGAGGCCTCCCGCCAACCGGTGTCAGTGGGCTGAAAGGAACGAGATGACCACCACCAAACCCATCACCTCACCGGAGATCGGCGGAATCGGCCACTCCGTGCGCCGCCGAGAAGACGACCGGTTCATCCAAGGTGCCGGGCGTTATATCGACGACATCGTCCTTCCCGGGATGCTGCATATGGCCATCCTGCGCTCGCCGCTCGCCCATGCTCGGATCAAGGGGATCGACAGCTCGGCTGCCACCGCCCACCCCGGGGTGGTGGCGGTGATCACCGGAAACGACCTGGCAGCCTACAAGCTGGCCTGGATGCCGACCTTGTCCGGAGACACCCAGGCCGTACTGGCCACCGACAAGGTCCGCTACCAAGGCCAAGAAGTGGCGGCGGTGATAGCCAACGACCCTTACACGGCGCGCGATGCCTTGAGCCTGATCTCGGTCGACTACGAGGAGCTGGCGGCCATCACCAATCCCCAGCAGGCACTTTCCCCCAAGGCGGTGCTTATTCGCGACGAGAAGGAAGGCCAGACCGACAACGTCGCCTACAACTGGGAGGCCGGGGACAAGGCGGCGACCGATGCCGCCTTCGCCAAGGCCGACCGGGTGGTGAGCCTGGAGACCCACTATCCGCGCTCGCACCCGGCTCCGCTCGAAACTTGCGGAGCCGTGGCCGACGTCAACCCGATCACCGGTCAGGCGACGATCTACATGACCTCGCAGGCCCCCCACGCCCACCGAACTTTGTTCGCATTGGTGACTGGTCTGCCCGAACAGAACATTCGCATCGTCTCCCCAGACCTTGGGGGGGGGTTCGGTAACAAGGTCCCCATCTATCCCGGTTACGTAGTCGCCACCGCCGCCTCGCTCGTGCTCGGCAGGCCGGTCAAGTGGATC
>CAYUKI010000196.1:0-4801 GCA_964445235.1 uncultured Acidimicrobiia bacterium
AGACACTTGTACCCAGACGTCTCAGGAAGTATCCCGGTGTGTCAGAAAAACCAAGTGGAAACAGTCGATTTCAGGGCTATGTCCGAATAACTCAATGCTGACAGGCACAATCCGGGAGAACCGATTTTGGCACCGATAGGCACCAGGATAGGCACCAGGAAATACACTTCCGCCATCGCCCGTTCCCCGTCCTCGGCGGCGTCGACTGCTGGTGTCAGCGTCGCCGACTATCGGTCTCGCAATAGGTGCCACCCAAATCGGGGCTGACCTCAGCTCAGGGAGTTCTCCCAGCCACCACGTGCTGCCCGTGATCGATCGGCGCCGGCAACCCCGGGATGACGTTGCGGTGGTCCGTCCAGAAGCTCCAGGTAGCGAGATCCGAGCCGACCGCGACCCCGTTGTAGTCGCCGATGAAAGTCGTCAGGCCCGTCCCCCCCGAGAACCACAGCGACCGATCGGCGTCCGACAGGGCGGAGTCGACCCGGGTCTTGGCCGAGGTTTCGATGCCGCCTCCGGCATCGAAGGTCAAGCGAGTGAGCGAGAAGCCGTACTTGCAGACCGACTGACCAGACGAGTAGGAGCGGTCCATGTAGCCGACGTCGACTCGCCCGGTGGGCGCCACCGCCACCCACGGATAGAACTGGTCGTTGGACGTTGTGTCGATGGCGTGCTGAACCCAGGTCTGGCCACCGTCAGTGGAGCGAAATAGGAACACGTTCATGTCCGTGGTGGTATCGCTGCCGTTGCGATTGTCGGCCCACACCGCATAGAGCCTCTGGCCCGATGGTTCACTCGGATCGACGGCGATATTTCCAGGAGAGATCACCCGGAACTGACAGCCGGTGAGAGTTGCCCGGCCGTCCACGTTGATGGGCAGGTTGATATCGAAAATATCGCCCACCTTCGACGGAGCCGACCAGGTTCCGCCCCCGTTGGTCGACGAGACCACCAGGTATTGGTTCTCGGCCGGTGTGTTGAAATTCTGGAATCCCACATAGACCTTCCCGGTGGGAGCGACGCTCGGGACCGAGAACTGATTGAGGCCGCACTCGTTCGGCTGGCCGATGGGGAAGAACTGGGTGGTGCAGTTGGGGCTGAAACCGCTGATCTCCGCCGGCCCGCTCCAGCGCTCCCCGTCGTCGGAGTACGACACCATTATCGGCACGCGCAAATTGCCTGGCTGGGAGACCCCCAATTGGAAATCCGTCCAGGTCACGTAGGCACGCCCGCGATAGGTGCTCGAGGAGGCATCGACGGCGATGAACTCCTTGTCGCGGAACACCAGGTTCCCGGTCTGGCCGCGGGTCAAAGCGCCCTTGCCCTTGGCGACGGTCACCGGGTTCGACCAGGTGAGACCACCGTCATCGGAGTGGGCGACGACCACACTCGGGGCCGTAAACGAATTGCCCTGGCCTTCATGGTCGGCGATGTTGGCAAAGTAGAGGCGGCCTCCGACGCCGAAGGCGAGGGCGGGATCACCGGTGAACTGGTAAGGGTTGAGGGGCGGCAGCACCTCCCGCCAGGTTGTCCCACCGTCGAAGCTGACTGACACGGTTCCCACAATGTGCACGTTGACCGTGGCTCCCAAGAAGGCGAGCTGGAAGGAGTGATAGCCCCCGACGACGTGACTGGGGTCGTTGGGATCGACGACGATCGTGGTCTCGTTGTTGGGTATCTCGCCGTCGCAATCCAGAAGGAAGTTGCCGGCGTAAATGAGGGGCTGGGTACCGGGCGAGATGCTGCAGGTCGTCCGGTCGACGTTGCCTATGCCGATCTCGGAGGGGGCTTGAGCGAAGTCGTAAAAGCCGGACTTCTGGGGACCAGGCTTGGCGATCGGGTCACGAGGTGCAGCAGAAACCGAACTAACCAAAGCCAATACGACGACGAACAAGAACACTACGAAAACAGACAGCCTGCGCATCGTTCACACTCCCAAGTTGATCCTAGAACCGCGCCCCCGGCCAAAGCCAAATGTAGCACTTGTCCTCGGCCCATGTGCGAGTGACGGGTTGCGGCGCCACACAAGGGGCTGCACGCCGAGGACGAGCGATTGTCGAGCCATAGCCCCGGGGGGTCAGCAGGTAGGCACCAGGAAATTCAGTTCCATCAGCGCCCGCTCCCTGTCCTCGGCGGCGTCGACTGCTGGTGTCAGCGCCTCGCCGTCTGATTTGGGGCAGCTACCGGGGGCCGCGAAAGTCTGACCCGAAACGCTCTGGCCTTCCGCCACGTTCCGTATGTCAAGATCCCTCTCTGATCGACATTTGAACACCCCGGCCACCAACCACCAGGCGAATACACTCATCCCTGTCATGGCACGAACCAGCAAGCTCGGACCGGCCGCACGCCCCGTCGCCCTCCCAGACGACGTGGACGACCCGCGGGTCGAGAAAGCGACCGGGACGGTTGAGCTCCCTCTGCACGTGCGCTGGAGCGATCAGGCCATCGCCTATGACCTCTCCGACCAACATGACCGGGCTCGGGTCTACGAGCAGGTGCTGCGAGAAGGCGACGAAGACGACATTCGCCATTTCATCGTCGTCGATCACCTCATCGACCTGTGGGACGAGTTGGTGTTGCCTCCCTATGTTCGATCCGCCTGGGCGGAGTGGCTTGGCCGGCGCCGCCGAGTCGACCTCTGGTGCTGACACCTCTCCAGGAGCGCATCATCGCGATCTTCGGGACGCTGCCAGCCGCCGAGGGCTTTGCCCTTGCAGGAGGCGGAGCGCTCATCGTACGAGGCCTCATTGAGCGGGAGACCCGTGACCTCGACTTCTTCGCCACCCAACCGGACCACGTCGATGAGCTACTGCCCCGACTCGAAAACGCGCTGCGAGCCGAAGGGCTCGACGTTGAGCGGCGTCAGATCGGTCACGGGTTCGGCCGCCTGGTCGTCTCCTCCGAGGACGATCAGACGGTCGTCGACCTGGCTTCCGACTTCCGGTTGTACCCGACTGAGCAGACAGCGCAGGGACAGGTTCTCGCCGAAGAGGAACTGGCCATCGACAAACTGCTAGCCGTCTTCGGGCGGGCCGAGACCAGGGACTTCCTCGACCTCGCCGCACTCGAGCCTCGCTACGGACTAGAGCGGCTGTGTGGACTCGCCGCCGACAAGGACCAAGGGTTCGATCGGGGCGTCCTCGCCGCCATGATGAGCCGATTCCATCGACTTGACCGGCGAGAGTTCCCCCTTGACGACGCCGAATATCAACGGCTGGCCGCCACCGTTGACGCCTGGAAGCAGGCCCTCACCGATTAGCCAAAGCTGGCGCCACTCGAGCCGCTATCTGGAATTTGGCCGCGGCGCAATATTCGCCTCCAACACGGATAGGCATCAGAACCGGCACCAAACAAACCAGCCTGGCATCACCCGTCTAGCCGCCCCCATGTGAGCAACGACTGCGATGATCTTCCCCGAGCCTCCGCGGTCGGGTCTGACCCTTCGCAGCGACCGGCTTGGTGCCCTCGGGTTGATCTGTCGACCCGGCCGGCGGAGGTCCACCGACCAAGCGAGCAGTGACCTAATAGGAGCCTGGACGGAGGGCCCCGTCGCAGTCCTGTCCGCCCGCTAGGCCGGTGGGTCGCCATCCCACCGCAAGCGAGGAGACCGCAGTGACCGCCATGACACAACCCGACGAGACCGGCGTGATCGTCGGGGTCGACACCCACAAAGACGGACATGTCGCCGTCGCAGTCGACCAGCGAGGCGCACGCCTTGGCCAATATCACCTGCCAGCAACCGTCGACGGGCACGCCGGACTGCGTACCTGGGCGTTGACCTTCGGCCCGGTCGTGGCGTTCGGAGTGGAAGGCACCGGCTCCTACGGGGCCGGCCTGTCTCGATTCCTCACCCAACACGGGCACACCGTGGTGGAGGTCAACCGGCCCGACCGTGCCGTGCGCCGCCGGGTCGGCAAGAGCGACCCGATCGACGCCGAGATGGCGGCCCGCTCGGTGTTGGCGGGTGTCGCCACCGGCCGACCGAAGTCCGGCGACGACCGAGTCGAGATGATCAGGATGCTCAAGGTCGCTAGAGACTCTGCGGTCAGGGCCCGGACGCAGGCGCTCAACCAGATCAAGGCGATCGTGGTGACCGCACCGGTCGAACTCCGGGCCTCATTGGCCGAACTCCCGCCAGCTCGTCGTTCGCTGTCTCGCCTTCCGACCGGGCAAGCTCGTCACACCCGCGGCTGCTGGCAAGCACGCGTTGCGGTCGCTCGCCCGACGCTACGACCAACTGGGGCGAGAGCGGACCGAACTCACCGCCCAGTTGGACACCCTGACCGCCGCGGCGGCCCCCAAGCTGCGGGCCGTCTTCGGCATCGGCGTCGACGGTGCGGCCACACTACTGGTCGCCGCCGGCGACAACCCGCAACGGCTCCGCTCCGAGGCCGCCTTCGCCGCCCTGTGCGGGACGAACCCCGTGCCGGCCTCGTCAGGAAAGACTGTCCGTCACCGCCTCAACCGGGGTGGCAACCGGCAAGCGAACGCCACCCTGCACCGGGTCGTCGTCGTCCGCCTCCGCTGGCACCAGCCGACCCGCGACTACGCCGAGCGGCGCACCGCCGAGGGCAAGACCAAAGCCGAGATCATGCGCTGCCTCAAGCGCTACATCGCCCGCGAGGTGTTCGCCATCCTCCGCGACATCGGAGAGGAGAACCTCGCAAGGGCCGCTTGACATCTATAGGAGCATCAACCCCTACAGCGAGAGCCAGTTCAAGACGATGAAATACCGGCCGGAGTTTCCAGCCTTCTTCTCTCACATCGAAGACGCCAAGGTGTTCTGCTCAAAGTTTTTCAACTG
>CAYUKI010000197.1:0-4478 GCA_964445235.1 uncultured Acidimicrobiia bacterium
TGTCGTCCTCTCCAGGTCCGCCCGGGGCCTGCATGACCCCGTCGAGGGTCAAGAAGGTGCTCACGATCAGCTTTCTCATCTCTCGTGTCCTTTCGATCGGATCCCCGGCTCGAGTCAAGCCCACCGCAGGATAAGACGGCCCAGCGCAGCAAGACTCATCGCGAGTGCAGAGGCGATGAGAGGTTCGAAAGGTGCGGAGGTCGCGCCAGTGTGTGTCTCCAAAATAGATATGCGGTGTGTTGATATGCTCGGTGAGTGAGCCGAGTTGCCGCACCATTTGGTCATGTCGGAACGGCAGCACGACGCTGTTTGCTGCCTTGGACGTCGCGACCGGGAAGGTCTTCGGCCACTGGGCTGCCCAAGCATCGGCACGAAGAGTTCTTGGTCTACCTGCGCACCATCGACGCCAGCGTGCCCAAGGGGCTGGCTGTCCACTTGATTCTGGACAACTACGCCACCCACAAGCACCCCGACGTCGCGAGTGGCTCGCCAAGCACAACGGTTCCATGTGCACTTCACGCCTTAGAGCTGGCTCAACCTGGTCGAGTGGTGGTTCCGGGAGCTCACCGACAAGAACATCCGACGTGGCAGCTTCCCCAGCGTCTCCGACCTCATCGCCTCGATCGAGGACTACCTCCGAGTGAACAACGACTACCCGAAACCGCTGGTCTGGACAGCCACCGCCGAGTCAATCCTGGAGAAAGTCCGCCGAGGTCGCGTCGCACTCGACCGAATAGTCGCCATTCATGAGACACACCACTAGTCCGCCTTGTCTTGGGCCCGTTCGTACTGGTTCAGGGCGGTGAGGAATGCGGCAAAGAGCGTGGCCGACACCAGCATGAAGGTGAGGGGGATGATTCGGATCTGGAAGGCGTTGAGCCCTTCGATATTTGCCGGTCGCGGACCGCGGGGCGCATAGAGCACGAACAAGAGCGAGCTGATGGTCAGCCAACCCGAGATGCCGGTGCCGGTGAGGAGCAACCCGAGCTTCTTCCCGGTGTTGGTATAGAGGAGCAGGTAGACCGACCCGAAGAAGATCCCGATCGCGGCGAGCGTGAGAATGATGCCGGTGACGAACAGATTGGCGGAGAGAAGTTCACGCAATAGCTCGCGCATGTCAATCCCCCGTCAGGTTGCCGCTGCGTAGATAGGTGGCGATCAGCTCGATATCTTCGCTCGGGAGGATCTTCCCGAACGCCGGCATCCGTCCCGAACCGAACCCATTGACGCCATAGGGTCGTTGTGCCTCCGAACCCTTGATGAGGAACGCGACCAGATCGGCCTGGGTGAGGAACTGGACATTGGGCCGGCCTTCCCATAGGGCCGGTGCGAAGCCGCCCGACCCGGCCGGCCACGTATAGGCGGCTCCGGCCGAGAATCCGGAGGTGTGACAGCGTGCGCAGTTGGCGTTGAACAGCGCCGACGCCCGCGCCGCCCTCTCGAGGTCACCGTCGAAGACGGAATCGGCGACCACCTGAAGGTCGACGTCCCACTTGCGGGCCGATTGCGCCTCGAGCAAGAACGCCAGACCGGCCGCGGCGGCCGTGCCCAGCTCGTCCTGGTTGGTGGCAGCCACCTCCAAGTTGGTGGCCACCGTCTCCAGCGAGCTAACCGCCCGAGAGGCCGTTCGGCTGTCCGAGGTGCCGGGAACCGAATTGACGTTGGTGGGGTCGAGGTTGGCGACCGTCAATCCGGGCGGACGGAGCTTGGCCAGCGCCAGACCGATCTGGGTGGTGATCACTCCCTCCGCCTGGTCGGAGAGGCCATCTTGATCGCCATCGGCCCCCGCCGAGGCATCGTCGAGCGCTACACGGGCGGCCGCCGCAAAGGACGTGAGAATCGGGGCGCGCTCGACCAGCGCCTCCATCGCCGCCACGGCGGCAGCCGCACGTTCGGCATCCGGGGATCCGAGTTCTGTTTCGGCCAGAGCCGGGTCGAGGGTGATCACCAGCAACCCGGGAGTGGTAAGTGCCTCTTGCGCCTGCCCAAGCAAGGCTGTGATCGAGGTTTCAGCCGCATCCGAGAGGGCATCACCATCGGTGTCGATGCCTGTGGCAGCCGCCTTCAAGGCCGCTCTGGCCTGCCTGGCCAGATCCTTGGCAACCGGAGCCAAACCGGGGGCCGCCGCCAAGTTGGCGATGACCTGACGCTGCTCGAGTACGGCCGTCTCCACCGAGGCTTGGGCAGCTTCGAAACGGGTGAGCTGCTCGGTGATGGCGGGTTCGAGCTTGGCGAGGGCCTGGTCCTGAGGAATCTGGATCGATTCGATGTAGGTGGCGACGTCGACCACCTGCTTCTCGCTGAGCGGGCCCCCTCCAGGCAAGCCCCAGGCCGGCATCGGGGAGTTGCCTCGCCCATAGGTGATCCAGAAGATCACCTCGTCTTTCTCATACCGGTAGAAGATGTCATTGAGGGAGGGTGCGGTCCACAAGACCCTGATTCCGCTTCGTTTCTCCACAAAAGGTGCGGAACCGCCAGCTCCACCCGGGCCGTGACACGAATAGCAGGCGAACTCGGTGACGATGTGCTCCCCCCGTTTCGCCGACTCTTCGTCGAACTGCTCGACGAAGCTCTCCTGTCGGTCTTGCTCACCGAGGTAGTAAAGAGGGAGCCCGATGGCGAGGAACGCCGCCGCGAACCCCGCCCCCACGAGCACCCTCTCGAGCCGTTTGGTCTCCAATTCGTCATCGGTCCGGCCCGCACTCAGATTGGGTGCCACCTCCTCCTTGCCGCGGGCCCGCAACGACGATACGGCCAGAAACGCCAGCCAGCCGACCGCCGCCACCGTCACGATGGTCAGAACTACGCCGGTCACTCTCAGCTCTCGACGGCTTCGATGGCGATACAGGAAGCTCCCTGCGGGTAAACCACGGAGGGCCGTGGGGCCCGGGGAGTCTCGACGATGGAACCTGTCTTGATGATGAGGTCACCGGTATCGGTTAGCTCGACCACAAACCGATCGAGGTTGCGCGGAGCAGGGCCGCCGAAGTACTCACCCATGGCGTTGTACTTGGAACCGTGGCAGGGGCATTCGAAACCCTGAGAGGTCGCACACCACGGCACCCGACAACCCAGGTGGACACATCGCTGGAACAGGGCCATGAGCCCGCCGGTGGCCAGGTTGCGTCCGTCGAACTGCTTGGAGAGCTGAGTCTCGTCGACCGGCACCAGGTAGGCCCGCGCTTCTGGGATGAACAAAGGCACGACAGCGCCGTCGGGGGTAAAGACTTGGGTACGAAGTTCCTCGAGGTTGCCGGCGTTGACGTCGGCCCCGAACCCCCCCGACAGCTTCGGCCACAAGAAGGCCAAAATGTCGATCCCGAGCCCGACGGCAAAGGCACCGAAGGTGGCACCCAGGGCCCGATTGAAGAACTGGCGGCGGGTAACGCCGGCTTCTTCGGGGGAGACCTCGACCACTCTTTGAGCACGTTCGATCTCGATCGCCGGGCGGGTGGGTTCCGGAGGGGGAGCTTGCGGAGGGGGGGGGACGGCTGGCGGAGCGGGAGCGGGAGCCTCTTCCACCGCCGGCGCCGCCACCGAAACGAGCACCCGCGACTTGTCGGCCTCCAAGGTCTCCTTCCGCACCGCCTGCCGCCAGGCCTGAGGGGCCGGTCCGGCCGAGCGGCGGAAGGCAATGGCGAAAGCCCCCACCGCCGCCAGGATGGCGACCCCCCCTACCCCGATGAGCAGCAGCTGATAGGTCTCCAACATCACTCCTCGAAGGACACCCAATCCTTGATGTCGTCGAAGAAGACGCCGTCCTTCCACGGATAGGAGAAGTTGAACCCCCGGCCACGGAACAGCACTCCAAGAATGGTGAGAGTGGCCGAGCCGGCGAGGAACATGGTGTAAAGCACGATCGCGAACTTGCGATCGCTCGGTTTGGTGGAAGGATTACGGTCGACGTACGGGATCATCATGAATCCGATCATGCCCACCACAGTTGGCACCATGACTCCGGCGATCTGGGGATCGAAATAGGACAACAACTCCTGCAACCCGAGGAAGTACCAGGGAGCCTTGGAAGGGTTGGGGGTGGCATTGAAGTTGGCCGGATCCAAGAGCGGCGCCTGGAGGATGGCCGAGAGGATCAACAGGAAGCCGGTTATGGCCAGCAGGGCGGTGAACTCAGCGATCATCAGGTGCGGCCACGTGTTGACCTTGTCGGTCGGCTCGGCCTTGACCTGTTGGATGGCACGGGCCTTGACCACGGTCAGAAGGCGCTGAGTGCGCACCCCTTCGGGCACACCCTGAACGGGGGAAACCGGGCGGGCCGGCACAGTGGCGGCTAGGGGCGTTGCGGCTCCTCCACCGTTACCGGTGGGCGCGGTCGGGGCCGGCGTCGCCGCGATCGGGGCGGGCGAAGCTTGCGGCCCGGTGGGGGCGGACGGGGCTTCCGCTACGGCCACCGCCGGGGCCGCCGGAACCGGTTCCGCAGGTGCTTGGGGCGGTGGGGCAGGGGGCTCCGGTCGCGCGCC
>CAYUKI010000197.1:4488-4719 GCA_964445235.1 uncultured Acidimicrobiia bacterium
GGGGGCTCGACGCTCTGCGCCGGTGCCGGGGGGGGGCCGGCTGCAGACCGGGGCCCCGGCACCACTTCTCCCTTCATCTCGGCCAGCACCTGCTCGACCGGGATGCCCAAGGCCTTGGCCTTGGCTTCCGCCGATCTTCGCAGCAGGCTCTCTGGTATTTCCACCATGGTTCTCCTAGTGCTCCGTCTGGAAAATAGCGTGAGGGTATCGGCGAGGCCACGGCGTTCCTGG
>CAYUKI010000198.1:0-4717 GCA_964445235.1 uncultured Acidimicrobiia bacterium
GCCGCCTTCACCTTGGGATGGAGGTGTCCCGTGTTGAGAACTGCGATTCCCCCGGCGAAATCGATAAGTCTTTTGCCCTCGACGTCCCATAGCTCGGCGTTGGCGGCTCTCTCAATGTAGATGGGCAACAGGCTTCCCCATCCGGTCGGCAGGGCGGCCAGGCGGCGGGCATGGATCTCGGCATTTGTGCTCACGACGCTCCTCGATCTTGGCTGCCCAAACTTACTGCAGGAATGAATTACCTGCCGCCGTTGGTTGGCTTGCCCGGAGGTGTGACGTGGCCGAACAAGTAAAGAGAGAGCCGAGCGCTAAGCGAGTAAGGGCCGTTCTCGGCGCCGAGGTGGTGGCGGATAGCTACCGACCCGAGCTCGTCTGGGAACATCCCTACTTCCCGACCTACTACTTCTCATCGAACGACATCCAAGCCAAGCTGTTCGAGACTGGTGCCGGCAAGACCTCCCCGCGATTAGGTGATCAGCGGCTGTTCACGGTAAAGACGGGCGTCAACCAAGCGACTGACGCCGCCTATGCCTACTCGGGCATACCCGAGTTGGTCGCGTTCCGCTGGTCGGCCATGGATCACTGGTTCGAGGACGATGAAGAGGTGTACGTCCACGCCCGCGATCCTTACAAACGCATCGACACGCTGACCAGCTCCCGGCGGGTCGAGGTGTTGGTGAACGGCACGAAGGTGGCCGATTCCAACCGCCCCGTGCTGCTCTTCGAAACGGGTCTCCCGACCCGCTACTACCTCCCCAAAACGGATGTGCGGCTGGAATTGTTGGAACGATCGGACACTCGGACCGAATGCCCCTACAAGGGAGTGGCCGAGTATTGGTCGATCGTCACCGATGGAGAAGTCTTCAAAGATGTCGTGTGGAGCTACCCATTCCCCGTCAGCGAGGCCGCCAAGATCGCCGGTCTGGTGGCGTTCTATAACGAGAAGGTTGACACGGTCGTTGACGGCACCCTCCTCGACCGCCCCCGCTCCCCCTCCAGCTAAGACCCCCCACCCTGGCCCTCCTTCAAGGCTGACGCGCCGAACCGGCGGTCTTACGGCCCAAGGGGTGACGCGGATTGTCGGAGGTTCGCATCTCGGCGCGTAGTTCCGACAATCCGGCCCAAGGGGTGACGCGTACGACCGCCGGTTCGCAGTTCCATGCCCCCCCATCCCCTTAGGGGATGGGGGGGCGGATCCATTCGAAGTGGGCGGGGTCGGGGATCAGCCAGCGGCCGCCCCAACCGAAGCCCCAGCGCTCCATCACCTCGACCAGTCGGGGGTCCTGGCTCGACCCTACCCCCTTCTGATTCTCGGAGTAGTTGATGTCCAGGGCGACCCCCCAGGAATGCCGTGACAAGCCCGCTCCGGGGGCGATCAACCGGGGTTCGTAACAACCGGCGAATCCCGCCACGTCCACCACCCTGGCCACCCCCTCGTCGACGAGTTGCTGGAGTGCGCCCCGCAGGGCCGGCACGACCTCCCGATGACAGCGCACCGTGCCGAGAATCGGCACCTCTTCGGTGACGATGTTGTCCGCCACCCATTGCTCGTCGGGGATGATGCTCCGCCCCGAGCCGGCCGAATAGGAAAACTCGCCGAACGCCGCCTTCACAAACGATTGGGGAAGCACGGCATCACCGTGTCGCATGAACGGCGTCTCCCCGGGCCCTCGCACCCGCACCGGCACGTCGCCGATGAGACCGCGGATGGCGGCCTCCACTGCTGCTCGCTCCCCGTCGATCGACACCAAGAGAAACCGCGGCGTCACGACCCCGAGCGCCTCCCCTGCCTCGATCGAAAGAACCATCTCGGCGCCGCCCACCACGACATCGGGAACGACGGCCCTCACGGTGAACTGGACTCCCTCGCCAACCTCGACCGCATCTCCCCTGGCCAGTCGGCGCAGCGTCGCGGAAGTAGCGCCAAGGATCGCATCCCGGCCACCCAACCGATCGAACTCGGCCCGGTCGGCCGCCGGAACGAATTCCTGGTAGTCACCCTCCACTGCCAGCGCGTCGATGGGTATGACCCCGTCCGGGCCTGGGACGGTGATGAGGTCACCCCGTACGACGGTCAATGAGGCGACTCCGGGCAGCCCGCCCACGACTTCGGCAAGACCGGCCGGTAGCCCTCCCGATGTCCATACCAGGAGCACGGTCTGATCCACCGGCCGAACGGCCACACCGTTAGATGAGCTCGTGGTCGTGGAGACCTGGAGCTCCGGCCGACCGCGGGCAACCAGCGCCACTCCCCCCCCCAGAAGGACCCCGAGGAACACGCCACCGACGAAGATGCCGATCCTCTTCAACGCAGCCCCCTCGCCAGTTCGACCAGTTGGGCCAGACCGAGCCGTCCGCTCCGCAGGCTGACCACAGCACCCTTCTCGACCCAGGCCAGCTCGCCCAACGAGGGGGTGAAGCGGGCCACCGTGTCTCGGAGGCTGACCGCAACGGTGTCCGGATCAAAGGGGGGCGGGACAGATTCTCCCGGCACCTGCACCAGGACGAAGCCCAAACCCCCGGACCCCGGGTAGACCTGCGCAACCGTGTCGCCCATCACCCGCACCGACGGCGAACCGACTTCGGCGGCGGGCGAGACGAGAAGGGTCGGGACCGCCGCTTGGGCAGCCTCCAAGCTGGCAGCGGCCGCCTCCGGGTAGGAATTCGGAATCTCTCTTCCCTCCACCCCGAGGGCTCCGGCGAACTCGACCAGCCTCTCCCAACCAACGCTACCTTCCACGACCGCCTCCACGCCTTCACCGTGGATCCCCACCTGCCGGCCATCCCCCCCGAGGTAGCCGATGCCGGCGGTCCCCAACAAGACCGGCGTCACCACCTCGCCGAGACCGCCGAAGAGCCGCCCGGCCGACCATTGGTCGGTAGCTCGTACCTTCACCCACGCCCGCCCGTCGGTGTAGCTCCACACCGAGGCTCCGTCCTCGGCCACCCCGGTCCGATAAACCTCGAAACCGGCCGGAGGGAGGATTTGGAGGTCAAGGCTCGGCGGCCCATCGAGAAAACCGGCAGCACTTCCCACCGGCCGCCGGCTCGGCTCGGCCCCCGAGAAATCTAGGTCGGTGAGGGAGATCTGAAGGAGCGGCCGCCCCGGTTCGTCGGCATAACCAAGCCGGGTTGCCCAGACGTCTCGCAGGGGATCGACGCCCGCCGCGATCGAGATCTCGACCGGCACCAGCCGATCCAACTCCAGCCAAACCACCACCGAGTCCGAAGGATGGAAACGGCGCCAGTTGCCGACACGCAGCCAACCCTCGACGAGCGGTGCAGCCTGGGCGTATGAAAGCGACACTGCGGCGGCCGGCACTCCGTTCCGCCTTTCCACCGAGTGCACCGACGGCCGGGTAGTGAAGGCAAAGCTGTCGAAGGGCAGGACGATCTCGAGAGGGATCGGCCGGTCCGCCGGGAACGGCTCTCTTCCCGTGATTCCTTCGGTGAGGATCCGGCCGCATTCAGGTTGCAGCTCGCCGGGACAACCGACCACTCCGACTGCCGACCAAAGTCCCGAACCGATTTCGACTTCGACGTCGTTGGGCAGCCAGCGGTCACTCGGGTATTCGGTCTGATCGTCGAGGCGGATCTGGAAAGACTCCGGTGGGGAGTATCCGATCGTTCCCGTGTAGTGGCGACGTTCCACCTCCGGATGCCAGCCGAATTCAAGGATCTCGACCGAGGCGGTGAGGCCGCCTAGTTCGGTTTGGGCGGAGAGCAACTTGGCCGGGAACTCCGCCGCAAAGGCGGTCCGCTCGGGAGCCTGCGGCACCAAACCCGACATCAGCACAACCCCCATCACCACCCCCATGGCCAAACCGGCGACCAGCCGAAACCGCAGGGGTCGGAGCGGCCGGGGTGACGGCAGGCCGGCCAGGATGCGAGTGGTGAGGTCGGGAGGGGAAGGCAGATCGGCCAGCCTCGCACCGAGGCTGCGAATACGGGCGGCGTATTGGGAGCACTCCGAGCATTCGGCCAGGTGGCCGGTCACGGCCTCGGGCAACGCTTCGGAGCCAAACTCGACGATGAGCCGCCGTACCTCTTCGTGGCTCACGACTCGTCCTCTGACTCGTCCTCTGACTTGTCCTCCAACAGGCCCGCAAGCCGCCGACGGGCGTGGAACACCCGGCTCTTGACCGTCCCCACCGGAACCCGACTCACGGCGGCCGCCTCTTCATAACTCATACCGACCACCTCGATGAGGACGATTGCTTCCCGGAGTAGCGGGGAGACGGTGGCGAGTGCGGTCTCTAGATCCAACCGCTCGTCGGAGGGGGGATTGGCTGACGTATCGCTCCCATACCGGACCAATAGCCGCTCCCGCCGCGAGCGGGCCCGTATGGCATCGATCCCGGCGTTGCGAGCCACCTGGAAGAGCCAGGTGGTGAATCGAGAACCTGCTCGGAAACCGTCGAGGCGCTTGTAAACCCGGACAAAGGTCTCCTGAGTTATGTCCTCGGCGAGGGCGGCATCGTGAAGCAGCCGGCAGAGAAATCTCCACACCGGACCCTGGTAGGCCCTTACCAACTCCTCGAAGGCGCGCAGATCGCCGGCCGCGGCTGCCCGGACCAGCTCTTGGTCGGGTTCGTTCACGGTCGGACCTCCGGGCGGCTTGCCCGGGCATGATCGTGGCTGTTCTCCTTGACGTCGAGTATCGGTGTTTGAGACGACCGCCAGCTTCTCAGGGTTCATCGGTCCCCTAACCGTTTTG
>CAYUKI010000199.1:0-4714 GCA_964445235.1 uncultured Acidimicrobiia bacterium
ATCGGCAAGCGAGATGGACCACCTCCTCGACCTCCTACTCGACCATCCCGATATCCCGGGCACTGTTCTCGAGCGGCCGGCTCCGTGGGACGACACCAAGGCTGGCGTCAGGGTTGATCGGGAGATTCCTGCCTGGGACCTGCTCACCGAAGGAGACGGCCGTACCTGGCACACCCGGGTCCAAGACTTCGAAAGGGACCGCCTTCGAGACAATCTCGCCCTCGCCGCCGGCAAGCCGGTGCTGCGCTTCACATGCCGAATGCTCCGAGACGACTCTGATGGGTGTCGACGGATTGTCCAAGAGGTGGGTCGCCGGATGCCGGCAAACCCGTCTCCTGTCGGCCTGCGCGCCTACTGATTTTGCACATTGTGGCGGATCGATGCCATATGAGCGTTTCTGCACATTGTGCAGAAACGCTCGCGCAACCAAGGAAGACGCGACGCGACCTAGCTCGCCACCCGCGCCAAGAAGTCCGCCACTTGTGCCTCGTAGGCGGCGGGATCGGTGTTCCAAGACAACACATGGCCGGTGCCGTCCATCTCGACGAGTTCCACCAGGTCGGGTCTGGCTTCGGCCAAACGGCGGCTGGTGCCGATCGGAACGACATCGTCTGCGGCGCCGTGGAAAGCGAGGACCGGCACGTCTAACTCGTCGGCTCTGGCCACGTAGTCGAGCTCCTCGAAGTCGATTCCGAATCGAATCTCCGCGATGAATTTGGCCACCGTCGACAAGGAGCCAGGCACCTTGTAGGGCAGGAGCGGCAGGTCTCGTTGAGAAGCGCCGTAGTCAAGCGTCGCACCGAAGTCGATATTGCCGGCGTCGAGGATCAGCCCCTTCGCCGATTCGGCCCGTCCTGACTCGTATAGGAACGACAGGGCCAAGGCCCCGCCGGTCGAGTAGGCGAAGACCACCACGTCGGAGGCGCCATTCTCCAACGCATAGGCGACCGCCCCCTCCAGGTCCACCCACTCGGTGCGGCCGTATTGGTAGAAGCCGGTCGCATCTTGCGGTTGGCCGGCATCGTTTCGATACGTGATCAGCAGCTGCGGGTAGCCGGCCTCGGCGATTCCCCGAGCGGCCCGCAACGCCTCTCGAGGAGAAGCGCCTTTCCCGTGCACGTGGATGACCCAGGTGTCGTCTGCTCCGGGAACGTACCAAGCGGCCAACCCCCCCAGCGGGCTCTGGTATACGATGTCCTCAACGGTCGGCCCCAGGGTGACGCTGGGATCGGCCGGAAAGGCGAACCCCTCCACGTCCACCTTGTCGCCAGGTTTGACTGGCGAACCGGAGACGAGAGTAAAAGTTCTCGTCACCGACGTGGGCGTGTCGTCAAGGATCGCTCCCACCTGTCCGTACCCTGTGCGCCAGTCGATCCCGAAGGTACCCTGGCTCCGAAGATTGGCATCCCCCGTCGCGTTGTCGTTGAGCGTGATCGAGGCGCCGTCGACTGCGACAACCTCGAGATCGAAGATGGGAACGCTGGGGTCGATCTCGAGGGCATCGGAGCGTATCTGCTCGGAGAAGAACCAGCCACCGCCCAGGTAGAAGAGCAGCCCCACCACCACCGCTAACCAGAACACTCCACGGAGAAACGAGAAGACCCTGGTCACGTCTTCACCATAGCCAGGCCGTCGGCGGCAAAACCACGCCGCGAGCGCCACGCCAGCAGTAGGGCCGTGAGCACGGCTCCGACCAGATTCGCTACGAGGTCGAGCATGTTGTTGCCGTAGTCCCCCACGTTGGTGGTCGGGAAAACAATCGTTGAGCTGAACTCGACAATCTCGACCAACGCCCCCGCCCCGCAAGCCACCAAGACCGTGGCAAACGCCACACCTCCCGTGAACCGTTCCACCGAACCCCACCTCCGCAGCGCCTCGTAGGCCGCCCACGCCGCTACGCCGGTGGCAAAGGTGTGGAATAACTTGTCGTAACGAAGCGATCCGACGACCGGCGCGAGATAGAGCGGCCGACCGGCGACCAGCCAGACTCCTCCGGCCATGTTCCCCAACCCCACCAGTGACAGGGCCCAAAGAACGGGTAGGGGGAATTTGGCGGAGCGATGGATAAGACCGATCAGCACCGCCAGCACCACCGTTACCGGTCCGTAGATATCTGCCAATTCGCTTCCCACCCACCGACCGTACAGCCAGGTGGCGCCGACATAGGTGGCGGTGAAAAGGAGGACAGCCGGCAAGCTCAGGCCGCCGTCGGGTAGAGGCTGCCCAGCATTCGATGGTGTTGATCCACCACCGGGATGGGCGCCTCCTCGTATACGAAACGGAGCGAGTCAGCCGCCGACAACGCCTCCAGGCGGTCTACAGCCAGCGGTCCCTCCATTATCGACCCGACCGACTCGGCGTGACCAGCATCGAGCAACGCGGCGCGGCGCACCAATCCGATCAGCACCCCTTCTTCGACGACGGCCAGGGCCGGCTCCTGGTGCATCAACAGCGTGTCGCCGACCTGCCGCCACGGCCCGACGTATACCGGTTCGCGCATGTGCTGGAACACCCGTTCGGGTACCTGACGGACCACCACCGCGCCCGCCGGAGCCCGATGGCGCAGTCGAGCTCCGGGCCCGAACGCCAGGCGCTGGAACCAGTTGCCGCCGGGTGCGCCAAAGACGAGCAGGGCTCGATCGGGCAGCCGGCGCACCAGCGCCGTCATGTCGGCAGCCTCGACGGCCCGGTACTCGAGCTCGGGTACCTCGGGTGCCAGCCGCTCGATGATGGCAAGGGCGCTTCCCTGTCCCGCCGCATCGGCATACGCAGAGGCCATCACTCCCGGAACGCCGAGGGTCCGAGCCAGCCGGCCAGCCACCCAGGCGGCCAGCGCGGAGTGCGGGCCCCCCCCCACGGCGGCAGCCACCGCGTTCACGTTGATCGGGGCGAAGTCGACGGGTACAGCGAAATTGACCAGGTCGAATTCGCCCGGGAGCTTTCGGCCCACCATCAACTCGGCTCGCGTCGCCACGCAGGCGTCGGCTAGATCACCGACGACTCGCACCGTGGCATCACCCAAGAGCCCCGCCAGCTCCGAGCAGCCGTCGCCCCTCGTCCACAACACCGGCGGGGTTGGTCGGTCCTTCATCTTGCCGATGCTATTGCCAGGGGCTCGCAATCGTCGCCATACTCAGACCTTGGGGGCTTATAGGCTGAGGTCGATGCTGGCACGTTTGAGCGAGGTTTGGTGGGTGGCCCTGGCCGGACTCTCCCTCGTGTACATCACCTTTTGGGGCTCGGCGGAGGCGGTAGAGGTTCTCACCCTCCTGCTCGCCACAGCCACTCTTGGTTGGTTCTTGAGCGTCCCGGGCGAGCGCCTCGTCAACACCCAACGAAAAATGAACGGTGAGTTGTTGCTGCTCGCCGGTGTGATCGTGCTTCTCGTCGGCGGGACGGCTGTCCTCATTCGCACCGGCACCTTGCTGCTGGCGCTATTGCTGGCGGTGGTGGCGTGGGTTGTAGGTTTCGTTCGGGCCCTGCGTCATGGTCTCGCACCGAAGGGGCCTTGATGGAGTTCGCCGAGGCCGTTCGGCGCCGGCGAATGGTGCGTGCCTATCGAGAAGAGCCGATTCCTGTCGAGGTGCTGGCCCATATCGTCAATCTGGCCCTCAGGTCGCCGAGCGCTGGATTCAGCCAAGGGGTGTCGTTCGTCATCGTCACCGATCCTGCGGTCCGCAAGAGCATCGCCGCGCTTGGTAACGAGGACGAATACGTGGCAATCGGGTTCGATGCCTGGATCTCCACCGCGCCCGCGCACGTAGTCGTCTGTGTGGAGGAGGAGGCCTATCACCGGCGATACCGCGAGCCTGACAAGGCCAGGGATCGGAGCGGGGCCAAGAGCCTTTCCGAGGCAGCTCGTGAGGCGCTCGGCTGGCCCGTCCCGTACTGGTGGGTGGACGCTGGAGCGGCATTGATGGTCGTGTTGTTGGGCGCCGTCGACCAGGGCCTGGCCGCCGGTTTCCTCGGGGCTCACTCCCTGCCCGGTTTGGCCGAGGTGCTCGGTCTCCCCCCCGACGTGAGTCCCCTCGGGGTGGTGACGGTCGGCCACGGCGCCCCCAACCGCCCCTCCCGGTCCCCGGCTAGGGGGTTCCGATCCAACAGGGACGTGGTGCATTGGCAACGTTGGGGCGGCACTTTGCTGTAACACGGGCCTTGATGTTGCGACCTTTATGTCAGGATGAACCCCGGTATGCCAGGACCCGAGCCTTACGAGGAGCTACGCCGGCTCGCTAGGAGCTATGAGCAAGACGTGCCGGCGGCCTCCGCCCGTCGGGCGGCGGCGGCCGCCTTGATGGCCGCCAAACATCCTCGCCGGCGCTTCCGCCTGGCCCCGGTTTTCGCCTCCTTCCTCACCATCATCGCCGGTAACGCCGGTTTGGCGCTGGCCGCCGACCCGGCCCTCCCCGGGGATCTGTTCTACCCGATCGACCGCTTCTACGAGCGGGTAGTGGAGTTGACCGGCCTCGGGGCTGACGTGCGGACCGAGCGGATTGCCGAGGCCGCCGCCCTCCACGCCAAGGGCCAGCTGGCATTGGCCGTCGCAACCGCCGGAGAGGCGGTTGCCGGTCTCGATGGGGCTGAAAACGCCGGCTTGACCGATGCGGTCGCAGCCTTGAATGCCGACGCTGCCCCCGGTCAAGCTCTGAGTGCGGCCCTGCACGAGGAAACCAACCAGTTGGTCGATCTGGCCGCCAAGGTGGTGGAGGCGGCC
>CAYUKI010000200.1:0-3941 GCA_964445235.1 uncultured Acidimicrobiia bacterium
GAACGGGAATACCCTCCGCCTGGAGCTGGCCGAAGACGAGATCCAAACGGACGACAACGTGCGCCGCTTCGAGTTCCGGATCAATCCGGCCACTGGCGGTTGAGGATGCCGGAATTGCAGTGAGAGCGGCAGACGGCCTCGCCTACCATCTCACCCCGATGTTGGACATCGCCCTTCTTCGAGAACACCCCGAGGCGATCGCCGAGTCGATGCTGCGGCGAGGATTGGACGCCGACCTGACGGCGTTGATCGGTCTCGACGAGGCGGTGCGGGTCCGAAAGCGGCAAGCCCAACAGACTCGGGCCGAGCAGAAGGAGGCGGGCAAGAGGATCGCCAACCTGACGGGCGCCGACAAAGAGGCTGCCATCGCCGCCAGCGCCAACCTGGCCGAGGCCTACAAACGTCTGACCAGCGAGGTGGAGGCTCTGGAAAGTGACTTTCAGGGAAGCTGGGAGAAGGTGCCGAACCTTGTCGATCCGACCGCCGCCGAAGGCCACACCGACGCCGGCAACCTTGAGATCAAACGCTGGTCGGAGCCGGTCCACCGGGACTATCCGGTTCGAGACCATCAGGACTTGGGCGAATCGCTCGACGTGATCGACACCGACCGGGGCGCCAAGGTGTCGGGCAGCCGCTTCGGTTACCTGAAGGGCAAGGCAGTGCTGCTCGAGTTTGGGCTGGTTCGGTTCGCCTTCGACCGGTTGGTTACGGCCGGGTTCACCCCGATGGTTCCACCGGTACTGGTGAGGGACACCGCTCTTCATGGCACCGGTTTCTTTCCAGGTGATCGAGAGCAGGTGTATGCGGTGGAGGCCGACGATCTCTATCTAGTGGGGACCTCCGAGGTGCCACTCGCTGCCTATCACGCCGAAGAGATCCTTGACGAGGAAGCACTGCCCGTTCGCTACGCCGGGTTCTCAACTTGCTTCCGACGGGAGGCTGGCACTTACGGGAAAGACACGCGAGGGATCTTCCGGGTGCACCAGTTCGACAAGGTGGAGATGTTCGTCTTCACCCGGCCGGAGGACGCCGCGGCCGAACACGAGCGCCTTCTCGCCCTGGAGGAGTCGATCGTGCAGGGATTGGAGCTTCCTTACCGGGTCGTGAACATCGCCGCCGGCGACTTGGGTTCTTCGGCGGCCAAGAAGTACGACATCGAGGCGTGGTTTCCGGGCCAAGAGGCATATCGAGAGGTCACGTCGTGTTCGAACACCACCGATTATCAGGCCCGCCGGCTGCGGGTGCGATACAAGGGCGCTACCGGCAACCGGTTGGTGCACACCCTTAACGGGACGGCGGTGGCGATCGGCCGGGCGATCCTCGCCATCTTGGAGAACCACCAGCAGGTCGACGGGTCGGTGGTCATGCCGGCGGCGCTCCGGCCGTATCTCGGGTTCGACGTCATCGCTCCGTGAGCAGACGATCTGACGAGATCTTCGGTCGGATCGCCCACCGCTACGACCTCCTGAACACGGTGCTCTCTCTGGGCCAGGAGCAGAAGTGGCGGCGCCGCGGCATCGCCCACCTTCCACCCGGGCGGGTACTCGACCTAGGGGGGGGGACGGGGGCGGCCAATCCCGAGTTCAAGGGCCGGCTGGTGGTGGCGTTGGACCCGGTGGCGGCGATGCTGGGACGCAACGCCGCCCTCTGCCGGGTGGTGGCGGTGGGCGAGCGGCTCCCCTTTGCCGACGACACCTTTGCGGGTGTCTTCTCCGCTTTTGTCTTTCGCAACCTCTCCTCCATCGAGGAAACGGTGGCGGAGGTGGCGAGGGTGCTGCAACCGGGAGGTCGGCTGGTGGTGGTCGACCTGACTCGACCGCTTGGCAAGGGCCGCGCGGTGGTCCACCGGGTCGGTACGGCCATCACCCTTCCAGTGGCCGGACTGGCCGCCGGGGCGGCGGGCGAGTACTGGTACCTCCACCGGTCTCTCGACTCCCTCCCCCCCCCCGAGCAACTCTTCTCCGATCTGACCCTGCCCCTCGCCACCTTGTGGCGGATGGGCCCCCTCGGCTTCGTCTACGGCGCGGTCCTCACCAAACCACTCTGAGTCGAACCGGCGGTCGTACGCGCCGAGCGGTGGTGCGGATTGACGAAGGAATGGCCGCTCATAACCACGGAGAGCGGTTGACCGGGGCGAGCCAGGCTGGTCTGCGTCACCCGGGATCAATCGCTTAGGGCTGCTTCCTCCCGGACCTGACCCGGTTCACGCGGCCCCGCCGCGCAGGACCCAACTCGCCACCGGCCCGGCCAGGCTAATCAGAGCATCGAACCCAGGATTCTGCGTAGTACCCAGGTACCACCCAGGGCCCACAGATCAACTGTGGGTCGGGGTATGGCTCGTCGACGTGCTGGTTATTCGCGGCAGTTCGACGTGCGGCTAGTCGCGGCGGTCGCCGAAGAATTCGGTGAGGAGGGCGGCGCACTCATCGGCGAGGACGCCGGCCAACAGCTCGCAACGGTGGTTGAGCCGCTTGTCTTGAGGGACGTTGTAGAGACTCCAGGCGGCACCCGCCTTCGGGTCCGGCGCACCGTAGACGATGCTTCCCAGGCGGGCGTTGACGGCGCCGCCAGCGCACATGACGCACGGCTCGAGAGTGACCACCAGGGTGCAATCGGAGAGGCGCCAGTTACCCAGTCGTCGAGCGGCGCTACTCATGACCAGCAGCTCGGCGTGAGCGGTCGGGTCGTTGAGCTCTTGGCGGCGGTTGTGATCTCGGGCAACGACCTCGCCGTCGGCTGTCATCAGCACGGCCCCCACCGGCACGTCGCCGTGTTGGGGTGCCAGCTTCGCCTCTTCGATGGCGAGCCTCATCAGGTTCTCGTAGAAAGGGTCTGCCATCGACCGCGTACACTATTGGCCGCTCGGAGGGATCGCATAGGCCGGACTAGTGCGCACGCCTGGAGAGCGTGTTGGCGGTCAACGCCGCCACGAGGGTTCAAATCCCTCTCCCTCCGCGACGAGTTGACAGGGCTGGTCGGCGCGTCCACCCTGGCTCACCCCTCGGAGGGGTCGCATAGGCCGGACTAGTGCGCGGCACTCGAAATGCCGTAGGGGGTTTACCTCCTCGTGGGTTCAAATCCCACTCCCTCCGCCGATTTTCGGTACGGGTCGGCAGTGATCCGCGCCGAACGATCACCGACTCGGAGGGATGACTGAGCGGACGAAAGTGACGGTCTTGAAAACCGTTAGGCCTCTTACGGGGCCTCGTGGGTTCGAATCCCACTCCCTCCGCTTGCCTGGCCCGGGGGTGCGCGGCACGGTGGGGGAGACCATCGGATGTACCACTTGAGCCGCGACGAGTCGGGTGAGCGCGCCGAAGGATCGCCCCGCCAGTTCACCGCTTGTCAATCATCGGGCGGTCTGAACCGGTCGGCTGCTTCCACCTCGGCGGCGAATCCGTCCAAGTCGCCGACGCCTGGTCGATGGGTCCACACTCGAACACCCTTTAGCAACTCCGCGTGCTTGATCGACTGGTCCGGCGTGACCACCACCCGAATCGGCACATCGTCGCGCACCAGTTCCTTGTAGCGCTTGAGTATCGCTCGGTGCTGGGGCCGATCGAGATCTAACTCGAAGACGATCCCGTGGGCACCCTCCACCATGGTGCACCCCTTGCCCGAGAGAATCGGGCAGAGAGTGGCGTGGGCCGGGCCGTGACATACGGAGACCGGGTGACCGAGGTCCTCGAGGAACCCGGGCGCCAAGGACTCTCCCTCGGGCATGTCCACCAGAATCAGGCTCCGTCGATGATGCTCGGTATCCATGTCAGAAATTGCACTGCATCGACGGAGAGACGGGTAGTGCCGTTAGTCACACCTCTATGACGGGGGGATTGCCCAATCCGCCGGAGCGGCTCGCCAGCCGGCGCGCCGTGATTAGCCGTTTTGGGGCGACGGCGGAAGGCTAACAGGGGGGGGGCGGCAGGTTCGTGGAGCCTCGG
>CAYUKI010000200.1:3951-4713 GCA_964445235.1 uncultured Acidimicrobiia bacterium
CCAATCCGCGCCAGGCGACTCGCCAGCAGGCTCACCTTGAATCGCAGTTATCGAGCGACGCCGAATGCCTACCAGTGGGAGCGCGGCAGGTTCGTCGATCATCCTGGGTTGACATGTGACCAAAGAGTCACCTATTATTGGTTGTGTGTACGCAGTGTTCAGAGCCCTGGCCGATCCGACCCGGCGGAGCCTGCTCGACGAGCTCTTCGGCGAGGATGGGCAATCGTTGAGCGCGCTCGGGGCGCACTTTTCGATGACACGCTTCGGCGTGATGAAGCACCTAAAGCAGCTCGAGGAGGCGGGCCTGGTGGTCACCAAGCGGCGAGGCCGCGAGAAGCTCCATTTCCTGAACCCGGTCCCGATCCGGCTCATCCACGACCGGTGGGTGAGCAAGTACGCCGAGCCGTGGGCCGCTGGGCTCAGTGGTCTCAAGAACAGACTGGAGAGTCCCATGGAGAAGGTTTTCGAGATCTACATCCGCACCACCCCGGAACGCCTTTGGGAGGCGATCACCGACCCAGAGATCAGAAGTAAATACAACTTCGGCTCCCGGGTCACCTCGGACTGGACGCCCGGCTCGCGGTTTGAGATGAGCCACCCGGCCGCCAACGGTCCCCTCGGGGAGGGGGAGAACCTCGAGGTTGACCCGCCCCGCCGGCTCGTGCAAAGCATGGTTGCGCTCTGGAGCGACGAGGTGAAAGGCGAGGGAACCTCGAGAGTGACCTGGGAGATCGAACCGATCGGCGACTCCTGCCGTCTGAC